>JBBQUB010000081.1:0-11646 GCA_038212865.1 Actinomycetales bacterium | reverse complement strand
CGTGTTCACCTCCACGCTGATGAACGAGCAGGCGATCGAGCGCTTCATCGAGGAGATCGTCGGGTCGCTGCCGTCGGCTCCGGACACCTACGAGACGATCCGGGCGGTCAATGCCGGCCGCGTGCTGCCCGACGCGGAGCTGGACGTCCTGGACGTGGGTCGCAACCAGTGCGCGGCGTCGACCACAATGAAGAGATGAGAGCACGCCCATCGGGGCTCCGTCCCTCCCGCACTGCCCATCGTGATGTGGGCGTCGACCCTGACTACCGCTACACGCTGGACAACGAGCGCACGTTCCTGGCCTGGATCCGAACTGCACTGGCGCTGATGGCCGGCGGGGTGGCAGTCATCCAGTTCGTGCCTAGCTTCGGGCTGAGCGCTGCCCGACATGCCATCGGCTTGACCCTGGTCGCGATGGGCGGGATCCTCGCAGCCGGCTCCTTCCACCACTGGGACCGCAACGAGCGCGCCATGCGGATGGGCCACGGGCTGCCGATGTCCCTGCTGCCTCGCCTGCTCACCGCCACGCTCGTGGTCGTGGTGCTCAGCCTGCTTGCCCTCGTCCTCGCCGAATCCCGGCATTGACCCGCCTGCGGTGGCGTGGCCGCGCGGCGCCGGAACCAGCGGCTGACGTCGGCCTGCAGACCGAGCGCACCTCGATCGCCTGGCAGCGAACCGCCTTGACCCTCACTGCCTTTTCCGCCCTGCTGCTGCATGCGGCCAACAACGAGAGACTGGGGCAGGCTCCCGGCGCGCTGGGCATCGTAGTGGCCCTCTGGATGCTCCTTGCCGCCGATCGACGCTACGCAGGGTCGGTTCGACGAGTGGGGGACGGGCTATCTCCCGTGGCGCCGCGGATGATCCTGGCGGTCACGGTCGCCGTGGTGATGCTGGCCTCGTCCGCCTTCGGGTTACTGCTGCTCGCCAGACGCTGAAGGCGACCCACCAGCCGGTCTACAATTTTGCTCAGCCATGCTGACAGGCAAGCGAAGGAGACGCCATGGACTCCGCGACGGCAGCCGAGCTTCAGGAGCTGCACGCACGGGTGTGCAAGGCCATTGCCGACCCCAAGCGGCTGCTGCTGATCAACGAGATGCGCGACGGCCCGAAAACGGTCGGTGAGCTGGGTGGGGCCATCGGAATCAGCCAGTCAAACGCGAGCCAGCACCTGGCTGTCCTTCGCGACCGCGGCTTGGTGAGGGCGGAGCGCGCAGGCAGCAACGTCTTCTACTCCCTGCGTAGTCCGAAGATCGTCCAGGCGGTCGATCTGTTGCGCGAGTTCCTCGCGGAGGACCTCGTCGACAGGGGTGCGCTGGGCACCGCAGCAACCGGCTGACCAGGTCAAGGGTGGCTAGCTGGACGCGCTGGCCGCCATGACATCAAGGACGGCTGCGGTGGCGTCGGCACGGTCAGCCCACCACCGGCTCGGGTCGCACGGCCATCCACAGTCAGCGCCGCGATGCTGCTTCGACCAGTCGCGGGCGTGGCCGGCCAGCCATCGCATCGCCCCTGGCTTGTCCTGCTCGAGCAGGGCCTTGAGCGTGTAGCGGCGTTCGCCATGGCGATACCCGACGCCCAGCGCGGCCGCGGTCCGGCCGAGGTCGCGACGGGTGAGGATGATGCCGGACCTGACCGGCGCCACCAAGGCGTCGAGCAGCTCATCGAAAGATTGGCTGGGCTGCGGCCCACCCGGAGCGACCCTCAGCGCGAGCGGCAGGGCGTTGGGGGGATCCATCTGGGTGGTCTCGAGCTGCAGCGTCTCCAAAGTCAACGCAGCCCAGGCAGATACGGAGGAGATGCCGAGGGCCGTGACGGCTGCCAGGTAACCGGGTGCCCAGCTCCACACGTGCTCGTGGAGCAGAGCACCGCGGGCGGTATGCAGCTGGGCTCGGGCGCGTTCGCCGCTCGCGCCCTGCTCCGCCTCACCCAGCTCCGCATAGAGCATCAGCAGGACGCCGAGATGATCGGCATCTTCGGGGGGTGCCAGTCCCAGCACCCGCCAGAAACCGGCCACCCGATCAAGTCCCTCACCCCCGAGCTGACCTTCCGGTCCCAGGTGGATGGCCGCATGAGGGGGAGCGGTCAGCACGAACGCGTCGGTGTGGTCAACCCCGCTGAACGCGGGAAGTCCCAGCGCCTCGGCGATCTGTTCGTTGGCCGGTGGGGGGGTGACAAGGGTTGCTCCCAGCGCTCGCAACAGCTCCCATCTGGCGGTCAACCCGCTGACCGTGGACACGTTCGGCAATCCTCAGGATTGCGGAATGACGAACGCGGCGGCGCTCGGTTTCAGCGGTCGCATCAACCATTTCGGGCGGCGCAGGCCGTCCGGTGATACCTGGCCCGCCGGGCGCGTCTTCTCCAGCCACTGGGCGTAGACCTCACGGGACTTGGCGGTATCCACGGCAATGTCGCCATGACGGTCCCCGGGGAGAGCAGGGACCACCCGTACCGCTTGGTGCCAGCAGTGCATCCCCGATATCGGGTCGGGATGCACGGGGAAGGTCAGGTTCTGATGCACACCGGTGTCGCTCCACCAGATCCGCTGGGTGTCGGGATCGCTGCTGGCGTGAGGGCCGACCGGTTTAAGCCTGTGCATGGACCATTTGTCGTCCTGGTGCTGCAGGTCGACGGTGGCCATCATGGCGCTGTTGCCGACGGGTTGGTCGGCGGTACGCCAGCGGCCCATGTGGTGGCTGCAGGCCACGACGCCGGGCCGGATCCCCTCGGTGATCCAGGCCTTCGCCACGAAGTAGCCGATGTCTGTCTGCACCCGGACCAGGTCGCCGGTGCGATCAACCCCGAGTCGCGCCGCGTCGCTGGGATGAATCCACACCGGGTTGGTATGGGCTATCTCGTCGAGCCACTTCGCGTTGGCCGAGCGGGTGTGGATCTGGGTGGGCAGACGGAAGGTCGACATCAGCACCATCTGGTCCGGCGCGAGCATCGAGGGATGGACGTGACTCTTGATGTAACCCGGCAGGGCCTGCTCCGGCCAGCCCCAGCTGGCCAGGGTGGATGAGTAGAACTCCAGCTTGCCCGACGGTGTGGGGAAACCCCGTCGGAAGACGCCGTCGATCTCCACCCCGACCGCCCGGCGACCCTGCCCATCCGGTTCCGGGGCGCCGAACGGCACGACGTTGGGACTGGCCGGCTTGGGTGCGGAGGTATAGACGCGGCCCAGCTCGGTGACGTCGACATCGCGCAGCTCTTCGGCCGGTATCTGCTGGTCGTGCACGGCGCCGATGCCTTTGGCGATCTCGAAGGCGCCGTACTGGCGCATCCACTGCAGGGGGGTCATTCCTTCCTGGGCGGCGCGCTCGGGCAGGCCTGGCACTGAGTTCTCGAACATCCAGCTGTAGTACTCCTCGACGGTGAGCTTCTCGCCCGGCTTGGCCCGCGACTCGTGGTACTGGCGGATGCCGAGAGTGCCGTCAGGATCGATCCGCCAGGACAGCTCGATCCACCACTCGTTCTCCTCCCAGACCTCTCCGGGGTTGACCTGTCTGCTGTCGGTGATGACCTCGCCAAGACGTTCCCGGGCCGCTCGCAGCACGGGCTGGCGGAAGCCCACCCACTGCCCGTCATACTGCTCGTAGGAATGGGTGTCGTGGCGTTCGGAGCTGTGACCCATCGGGAGCACGTAGTCCGCCAGGTAGGCCGACTCGCTCCAGGTGGGCGTGAGTGCGACGAAACAGCCCACCTTGTTCTGGTCGGTGAGCGCCTCCACCCAGGACATCCCGTCGGGGTTGGTCCAGACCGGGTTGTAGACGCGAATGAAGTAGGTGTCGAGCTTGCCCCTGCCTTCGTTCAGGAAGTGGGGGAGCAAGAAGGACAGCTCGTTCTGGGCCAGTGGGTACTCCAGCGGCCAGCTCAGGTCCTGCCACACTCCGGGGTGAGGCGGAGTGTGGATCGGTTTGGGCACGAACTTGTTCCAGGCGTTGGGGAACGTGCCGCCCTCAGTGGCGACGGCTCCCAGGAGTGCCGAGATCAGGAACAGGGTGCGGGAGACCTGCCAGCCGCCGAGGTTTCCAGCCGCTGCCGAGCGCCAGCTGTGCGACGAGAACCGGGTGCCGGCCTGGGCCACGACCTCAGCCATCTCGGCGAGGGTCGCTGCGTCGATGCCGGATTCTGCGGCGGCGTAGTCGAAGGTGAACTCGTCATAGATCCGGGCCAGTTCGGCCTCGAAGGCCTCGAAGGTCTGGGGCAGCTCGGGACAGCAGGTCTGCAGGTACTCCGACCAGTTCCACCACCGGCGCACGAAGTCACGGTTGTAGCGGCCGGTCGCGATCAGGTGGCGAACCACGGCGAGGTTGATCGCCGCCTCGCTGCCCGGATGCGGCGAAAGCCAGTAGTCCGCGTGCGTGGCGGTGTTGGACAGGCGGGTGTCGAGCACGATGACCTTGGCGCCGTTGGCTCGTGCCTCGATGATGCGCTGCGCGTGGGGGTTGAAGTAGTGCCCCGCCTCAAGATGGGAGCTGATCAGGTAGATGACCTTGGCGTTGGCGTGGTCCGGGCTAGGCCGGTCGATGCCCATCCAGAACTGGTAACCGGTGCGACCACCGCTGGAGCAGACATTGGTATGAGAGTTGTGGCCGTCGACGCCCCAGCTGGCCAGCACCCTTTCGGTGTAACCGTCCTCACCGGGACGGCCGATGTGCACCATGATCTCGTTGTGGCGATCCTCGACGATCGCCTTCCGCAGGCGAGCGGCGATCGCGTCCAGGGCCTCGTCCCAGCTGACCCGTTCCCACCTGCCCTCGCCGCGTTCACCGACCCGGTGCAGGGGGTAGAGGATCCGGTCGGGGTCGGTCACCTGGTTGAGGGTGGACGGGCCCTTGGCGCAGTTGCGTCCTCGCGAGCCGGGGTGCTCCGGGTTGCCCTCGAACTTGCGCACATGCAGGTCGTCGCGGTCGACGTAGGCCAGCAGGCCGCAGGCTGACTCGCAGTTGAAGCAGGTGGTGGGCACCAGCAAGTAGTGGTTTTCCTTGCGCGCAGGCCACGAGCGGGAGTCGAGCTCAACCCAGTCATTCCACCGTTCCTTCGGCGGGAACGCCGCGAGGTGGACCCCGCTGGGGCCCTGGTAGAACGTCTCGCCCCTTGCCTCAACCTCACTGCGGGCCGCTGAGACCCGTTCCCCCCGATCGGTGAGCGAGGAGGATGGAGAAGGCGAGCTGGGCGATGACGGCGATTTCAAGGTCTGACCCCTTCAGGCGAGCGGGACGGATTGGCCGGCCTGGACATAGGCGTGTTCGTGGGCCAGCAGGCCGATCAGGGCGAACGGCACTGCGACAACGCCGATCCATGGGGCGGCGACGGCCACGGCCACTCCGACGAGGCCGACCCGGAAGAAGCGGCTGAATCGTCCCTTCACCATCTCGGCGGTGGCCAGATGGGCATGAGCGGTGACGTGCGGCAGGGTCGTCTCTGTCCATACCAGCACGATGTGAATGCCGGCCGCCACGGCGAGGACGACCTCCACAGCGACGACGCCGCGGTCCGGGGAGAGCGCCACCGCGAAGGGCAGCAGCGCGGCCGAGCCGGCAAGAACCGCTTGCACGGCCAGATGGGCGGGAAGCAGCGGGTTCTGCCACAGGTCGCGCGCTTTGGCCTGGGCGAACAAGTAGGCGGTGTAGCAGGCGGTGGCCAGCGCCAACGCGATCCCGGCGCCGCCGATGACCTGCTGCCCGACTCGACTATCGAGCACCACCGCGCTCAGGTAGAGCACAGCGCTCGCCCCATAGCCGCCGATGATGAAAGACCCCCTCACGAGCCAGCTTCGCCACTGGTGCCTGGTGAAGATGAGGTAGAAACGAAGGGGATGTTTGAGGTCCCAGATGAGCAGGACACCGGTCACACCGAGCATGGCCAGCGCCCCTAATGGAGCCACCCATCGGACGACATCATCAGACCATTGCATGGCGCCGGTGAAAGCCAGCAGAACGGCAAGCAGGAACATTCCGGCAGCGATGCTCTTGGTCCACGTGTAGAGGCTGACCCGCCATCCCCAGGGCGCGTAGTGCGGGATGTCGTAGGAGAGCAGCGCGGCAGCCGAGGACGTTGATCGGCCCGGGTTCCCCGATGGCACCAACTGGGGATCGGGTGCGCCCTGCGTGGACCATGCGTAGAGCCCGCCGTCGGGCCGGGCCGCAGCCAGCGGGTCTAGCGTGGCTTGGTGTGCGCCGAGGTAGAAAACACCCGGGCCAGTCTCCTTCTCGGGACGTCGCACCTGGACGGGGCTGCGTTGCACCAGTCGCGCGACCTTCGACGTCGGGTCGCCCAGGTCGCCGACCAGGATGGCCTCGGCCGGGCACACCGAGACGCAAGCGGGTTCGAGGCCGATGTCGAGCCGGTGGGCGCACATGTTGCATTTCTCGGCCGAGTGGTCCTCGGGGTTGATGAAGATGGCGTCGTAGGGGCAGGCCGCCATGCAGGCCTTGCAACCGATGCAGATCGTCTTGTCGAAGTCGACGATGCCATCCTTGCGCTTGAACATGGCCTGGGTCGGACACGCCGTCACGCACGGTGCGTCGGTGCACTGGTTGCACCGGGTGACCTGGAACGCCCGCCGAACCTGGGGGAAGACTCCGACGTCGACCGACTTGACGTAGGTACGGGTCACGCCCAGTGGGACCTCGTTCTCGCTCTTGCAGGCTGTCGTGCACGCGTGGCAGCCGATGCATCGGGTCTGATCGAGGACCTTGATCAGACGGCTCGACTGCTTGTCCTCACCCATTTGGCCAGCATATGGCGATTTGAGCGCTCCGGGTGCGGGGACCGGTGATGTTGGTCACCAGTTCAACGTGGCACCGCGCAAACGGGATCGTCGATGGCATCTCTGGTGACGCCGCCGAGCGAGACCAGATGGGCGGCCGACAGGCAGACTTCCTGGCCACTGGGCAGACCGCGCAGCATCGCCCTCGGCGGCACCCGTGGGCCGCTGTTGTAACGAACGATCGCCCGTGCCCGGGCGGCTCCAGCTCCCTCGTAGATCACCGTGGCAACCACGTCGGGGCGGATCGGCATGTTCCACGACACGATCAGCTCGCCCTTGGCCGGGCCGGGGGACACGATCATCCCCTTGGGTGCGTAGGTCTCGGCAGCCCGGGCAGCTGCGGTAGCCACGGCGCTGGAAGGTAGCCGGTCGTGCTCGGACCTTTGCTGGCTCGGCGCCCATACTGTGAAGGCCGCAAGCAGAATGCCCAACGCACCGACAAGGGTGGAGAGCAGGCGTCTGGTGCCGATTGGCGACACGACCGCCGAGCCCGCGGCGGGGGCAGAGGCCCCTTGCTTGGTGACCTGGCCACGTCGCTCGCCCAGCTCGGTGAGAGCCAGGCCAAGCTCGGCGGACGTAGGGCGGTCACGAGGCTGGGCCGCCATGGATCGGCGCACGAGCCGTTCGAGCTCAGGTGGAACCCCCGGACGGGTGATGACAGGCAGGTCGCCCGCCAGGATGCGGGTGACCAGTGGGGCGAGGCCAGTGCGCGCCTCCTTGGCGAACGGCGCCTGACCGGTCAACAGCGTGTAGAGGGTTGAGCCCAGTGAGTAGATATCGGCCGCCGCTGTGCCCGCCTTGCCTTCAAGGATCTCGGGCGCCGCGTGAACGACGGTGTATGCCCCCGTCTCGCTGGCGGTCTCGTCCTTGATGGCCACGCTGGCGATCCCGAAGTCAGCCAGGGCAGGCTCGCCGTAGGACGTGAGCAACACATTGTGCGGTTTCACATCCCGGTGCAGGATCCCGGCCCGATGGGCTGCGCCCAGAGCGCCGCACAGTCGAGCGCCGATCGAGACGACCTCGGCTACAGGTAGCGGACCCCGAGTGGCCACCTGGTCGGCCAGCGAGCCACCCGAGCAGTACTCCATGGCCAGCCACGGACGATGGTCACGGGTGGTACCCGCGTCGTAGACCGTCACGATGTTCGGGTGCGACGAGACCCTGCCGGTAGCCAGACACTCCGCGCGGAAGCGCCGAAGCTGGCGATGGCCGAGGCTGTCGGCTCGTAGGACCTTGAGGGCGACCGTCCGGTCGAAGCGAGTGTCGCGGGCCCGGTAGACCGTGGCAAAGCCACCCTCCGCGATCCGGACCAGGTCGCAGTAGCCCTCCGGCGCGTCATACTCCCTGGTCTCGCGCTGGGCCGGTGCGCTGCTCTCCACCACGGCAGGTCCCCCTCGTTTCCCGTGCATCCTCGCCCGTCCAAGTTTGCCACGGCCGGGGACGGCCCGGCGGGGCCAACTGCTGCCTGTGGAAAGATTCCGGGCATGACGGCACAGACTCTCGACGGCAAGGCGACCCTGGCGATCATCAAGGACGAGCTCAAGGGCCGCATCGCGGCGCTAGCCCAGCGCGGCATCGTCCCCGGTCTCGGGACCGTGCGCGTCGGCGAGGACCCGGGCACCCGGTGGTATGTCAATGCCAAGCACAAGGACTGCGCCGAAATAGGCATCGCGAGCATTCGGCACGACCTCCCGACGGGTGCCAGCCAGTCCGAGGTCGAGGCCGTCATCGACCAGCTCAACGCCGACCCGGCGTGTACCGGATACCTCGTGCAGCAGCCGACCGGACTCGACGAGTTCGCCCTCCTCTCCCGGGTGGACCCGCGCAAGGACGTGGACGGGCTGCACCCGTTCAACCTCGGCTGCCTCGTCCTGGGGGCGGTCGCGCCCTTGCCCTGCACGCCTGTGGGCATCATCGAGCTGCTGCGCCGCTATGACGTCCCGATCGCAGGTGCGCACGTCGTCGTCGTCGGGCGTGGCCTCACCGTGGGTCGACCGCTCGGGCTCTTGCTGACCCGGCGCAGCGAGAACGCCACGGTCACCTTGTGCCACACCGGAACGCGCAATCTGGCGCAGCATGTGGCGCTGGCGGACATCGTCGTCGCGGCGGCGGGGGTCGCCGGCATCATCACGGCTGACATGGTCAAGCCAGGGGCCGCGGTTGTCGACGTGGGAGTGAGCCGTGAGGTGGCCGACGACGGGGGCTCACGCGTGGTCGGCGACGTCCACCCCCGCGTAGCCGAGGTCGCTGGCTGGCTCACCCCGAACCCCGGTGGTGTGGGGCCGATGACCCGTGCCATGTTGCTGCGAAACGTGGTCGAGGCCGCCGAGCGCGCGGCCGGTTGATGACCTCTGCTCCCTTTGGCGCACTGTGGCTGGTTGCCGCCGCCCTGATCTCGGGGATGGCCTTGATCGGCTTCGGCCAGGTTCGCCCGGGCGGGCTCCTCGTCGCCGGGACCCTGGTCGCCGCGGCGGTGCTCAGGTTGCTGCTGCCTCGAGCCCGGGCCGGTGGGCTGGTCGTGCGGTCCCGGGTTACCGACGTGCTCTTCCTGCTCGGCATGGGCCTCGCCCTGTTTGTCATCGTCATCGCTGTGGATCTGCGACCGAGGCGCTGAACGGCTCAGACGTTGAGAGGCAACTGCCCGCCGGCACGAGGTGCTGGCGGGCAGTTGCATCTGAGCAGTGGTCGTTGGGTTACTTGATCAGGCCTAGCGCCTTGACCGCGTCGCGCTCCTCGGCCAGCTCGGCTGCCGAGGCGTCGATCCGCGCCCGCGAGAAGTCGTTGATCTCTAGGCCCTGGACGATCTCCCAGTTGCCGCCCCTGGTGGTGACCGGGAACGAGGAGATCAGGCCCTCGGGGACACCGTAGGAGCCATCGGAGACGACGGCCATGGAGAGCCAGTCGCCGTCGGCGGAGGCGCCCATCCAGTCCCGTGCGCTGGCAACGGTCGCTGCTGCGGCCGAGGCAGCCGAGGAGGAACCGCGAGCCGCGATGATGGCGGCACCGCGCTTCTGGACGGTCGGGATGAAGTCGCCCTCCAGCCAAGCCTGGTCGTTGACCAGCTCCGCCGCGTTCTTGCCGTTGATCTCGGCGTGGAAGATGTCGGGGTACTGGGTCGCGGAGTGGTTGCCCCAGATCGTCATCTTGGCGATGTCGTTGACACTGACGCCGGCCTTGGCGGCCAGCTGCGCAAGGGCGCGGTTGTGGTCCAGGCGGGTCAGTGCCGAGAAACGCTCGCGGGGGATGTCCGGTGCGTTGGTCATCGCGATGAGGGCGTTGGTGTTGGCCGGGTTGCCGGTCACCGTGATGCGTACGTCATCGGCAGCGTGGTCGTTGAGGGCCTTTCCCTGGACGGTGAAGATCGCACCGTTGGCCTCGAGCAGGTCGCTTCGCTCCATGCCGGGGCCGCGCGGACGCGCACCGACCAGCAGAGCGAGGTTGACGCCTTCGAAGAGCTTGTTCGGGTCGTCGCCGATCTGCACGCCGGCCAGGGTCGGGTAGGCGCAGTCGTCGAGCTCCATGACGACGCCCTCGAGGGCCTTCAGCGCCGGGGCGATCTCGAGCAGCCGTAGCTCGACAGGAGTGTCCTTGCCGAACAGCGCGCCACTGGCGATATGGAAGAGCAGGCTGTAGCCGATCTGGCCTGCGGCGCCGGTGACGGCGACTTTGACGGGAGTTGTGCTCACTTTTCTGTGCTCCTTCGGACGGGAGTGCGTGAATACCGGTCGAACGGTAGCAGCGCTCCTCGAGCCCTCGGCATCCGCCCGTTGCGGGCCTGAAGCTCGGTGGGTCTGCCCGCTTTCCCCTCCGGTGCAGGCCGAATGCCAAAGTATCTTGATGTCAAGGTAATCTGGGGCCAGTTCAGCGAATCACAAGAGGTCGAACCGAGGAGACCCACGCATGCGCAAGATCACAGTGAAGAACCCCGTCGTCGAGCTCGACGGCGATGAGATGACGCGGATCATCTGGCAGTTCATCAAGGACCGTCTGATCCACCCCTATCTGGACATCGACCTCAAGTACTACGACCTGTCGATCCAGAAGCGCGACGAGACCGACGACCAGATCACGGTAGACGCGGCGAACGCGATCAAGAAGTACGGCGTTGGCGTCAAGTGCGCGACCATCACCCCCGACGAGGCGCGGGTCAAGGAGTTCGGCCTGAAAAAGATGTGGGCCTCGCCCAACGGCACCGTCCGCAACATCCTCGGCGGCACCATCTTTCGGGAGCCCATCCTCTGCAGCAACATCCCGCGGCTGGTGCCGGGCTGGACCAAGCCGATCATCATCGGCCGCCATGCCTTCGGCGACCAGTACAAGGCAACCAACTTCAAGGTTCCCGGAGCCGGCAAGGTCACGATCTCCTGGCACCCGACGGACGCCACCGCCTATGAGCCAATCGAGCTTGAAGTGGTGGACATCCCGGTCGATGGTGGCGTCGTGATGGGCATGTACAACTTCAACAAGTCCATCGAGGACTTCGCCCGCGCGTCGTTGAACTACGGCCTTGAGCGCAAGTTCCCGGTCTACCTGTCCACCAAGAACACCATCCTCAAGGCCTACGACGGCGCCTTCAAGGACATCTTCCAGGAGGTCTTCGACAAGGAGTTCAAGGAGTCGTACGACGCTGCCGGTCTCACCTACGAGCACCGCTTGATCGACGACATGGTGGCCGCGTGCATGAAGTGGGAGGGCGGCTACGTCTGGGCCTGCAAGAACTACGACGGTGACGTCCAGTCCGACACCGTTGCGCAGGGCTACGGTTCGCTCGGCCTGATGACGTCGGTGCTGATGACCCCCGACGGCAAGACCGTCGAGGCCGAGGCCGCGCATGGCACCGTGACCAGGCACTTCCGCCAGCACCAGCAGGGCAA
>JBBQUB010000080.1:0-11724 GCA_038212865.1 Actinomycetales bacterium | reverse complement strand
GCCAGCGTCTACGAATGCACCTCGGCTGACGAGGTCATCGACCTGGTCCAGGGAGGTCAGGGCGTTTTCGGCATCGCTCTAGGTCGGGTTTGGCGCGAGGTCGAGGGCGAGCTCGCGGCCCTTCCCAGCGAGCGTCCTGACGACGAGACCCCCGCCGCCCACCCCGGCGATGAGCTCACCTCCCGGCGGACCGCGCGCCTGATCAGCTGAGCGCAGCTTTTCAGCACCAGGTGGCCGGGTCCCTCAGGGACCCGGCCATACTCATGCCAGCGGCCTCGCGGCGTCACCTCAGGATGCTCACCGGTGTTTCAGAATGCTCACCGGTGTTAAGGTGGCGAAGCCGATTACCCCGTACGGGAGAGTCCCCGTGCCGCGTGATCTCCCTGTTGGGGGAGCATGTTGTGACGGGGCGCCGAAGGGGCAAACCTCCCCGGAACCTCTCAGGCGCCCGGACTGTACGGGCAGGCAACTTGAAGCCACCTTCAGGCGACAGGCGGGGAGGTCCGTGACCGCTCACGGCACTTGGGTGCCGCCGCGTGAGGAGCCTTCGTGACCATCGATTTCAACCCAGCCACCGAGCCGGACTTCATCTCCCGACACATCGGCCCCCACGACGATGATGTCGCGGCCATGCTCAAGGTCGTGGGTCAGCCCAGCCTCGAGGCAATGCTCGACACGGCCATTCCAGCGGGCATCCGCTCCGAGCGGGTCCTTCGCCTGGAAGCGGCTTCCTCCGAGGCAGGTGTCATCGAGGAGCTTCGCGCACTGGCCTCTCGCAATACGGTCCTGACCCAGATGATCGGCCTGGGCTACTACGGCACCGTCACCCCACCTGTGATCAAGCGGAACGTGTTCGAGAGCCCGGCCTGGTACACCGCCTACACGCCGTACCAGCCGGAGATCTCCCAGGGCCGGCTCGAGGCCTTGATCAACTTCCAGACGGTCATCATCGACCTCACCGGTCTGCCGGTCGCTGGCTCCTCCCTGCTGGATGAGAGCACAGCGGCCGCTGAGGCCATGGCGCTGATGCGTCGGGCGAGCAAGAGTGACGTCGATGCTGTTCTGGTCGTTGACGAACGTGCGTTCCCTCAGACGATCGCCGTCATCCAAACCCGAGCCAACCCGCGCGGTATGAGCGTGGTCGTCGCCGACCTCAGCGCCGTTACCTCTGGTGAGGCGCTGACCGCCGCAGCCGGCGGCAAGGCCGTGTTCGGTGTCATCGTCCAGTATCCCGGCGCCGACGGTGAGCTGCGGGACTGGTCTGCGCTGGCTGGCGCCGCCCACGAGATCGGCGCCCTGGTCACCGCGGACGCCGACCTGCTTGCGCTGACCCTCGCCACGCCTCCGGGGGAGTGGGGCGCCGACATCGCCGTCGGGAGCAGCCAGCGTTTCGGCGTGCCCATGGGCTTCGGCGGTCCGCACGCGGGCTTCATGTCGGTGCGCGCCGACCTCGTGCGGACGATGCCCGGTCGCCTGATCGGGGTCAGCGTCGACGCTGACGGCCACCCGGCATACCGCATGGCGTTGCAGACCCGCGAGCAGCACATCCGCCGCGAGAAGGCCACCTCCAACATCTGCACCGCTCAGGTGCTGCTGGCGATCATGGCCGGCATGTATGCCGTCTACCACGGGCCCGCCGGCCTGGCCAGGATCGCCAGCAGGGTCCACAGTCACGCTGCCGCGCTCGCCCAGGGACTGCGCGAGGGCGGGATCGAGGTCGAGACCGAGCACTTCTTCGACACCATCACTGCTCGGGTCCAGGGGCGGGCGAGCGAGATCATCGCCGAGGCTGCTGCTCGTGGGGTGAATCTGTGGCAGGTCGACGCCGATCGCGTCTCAGTCAGCACCGACGAGACCACCGACCTTGACGACCTGTCCGCAGTCTGGGCCGCGTTCGGTGTTGCCGGTTTGCCGGCGGTTGCTGCCGTCGAGACCCTCACGTGGCCCTCGGCGCTGGTCCGTGAGTCGGACTACCTCACGCACCCGGTGTTCCACACGCACCACAGCGAGACTGCGATGCTGCGTTACCTGCGCAAGCTGGCCGATCGCGACTATGCCCTGGACCGAGGCATGATCCCGCTTGGGTCGTGCACCATGAAGCTGAACGCCACCACCGAGATGGAGCCGGTGAGCTGGCCGGAGTTCGCCGATCTGCACCCGTTCGCCCCGGCAACCCAGACTGAAGGCATCCGCTCGCTGATCAAGGACCTGGAGGCCTGGCTGTGCGAGATCACCGGCTATGACACCGTCTCGCTGCAGCCCAACGCCGGCTCGATGGGTGAGTTCGCGGGCCTGCTGGCCATCCACTCCTATCACGAGGCTCGAGGCGACTCGTCCCGCAACATCTGCCTGATCCCGGCTTCGGCACACGGGACGAACGCTGCCAGCGCGGTCATGGCCGGCCTGAAGGTCGTGGTCGTCAAGACCGCGCCGACGGGGGAGATCGAGATGGAGGACCTGCGCGCCAAGGTTGAGGCACACCGAGAGAACCTCGCGGCGATCATGGTCACCTATCCCTCCACCCACGGTGTCTTCGAGGACACCATCAGTGAGCTGTGCGAGCTGGTGCACGACGCGGGCGGCCAGGTCTACGTCGACGGAGCCAACCTCAACGCGTTGGTCGGCCTTGCGCAACCAGGAAAGTTCGGCGGCGACGTGTCACATCTGAACCTGCACAAGACGTTCTGCATCCCGCACGGCGGCGGTGGCCCCGGCGTCGGTCCAGTGGGCGTGCGCAGCCACCTGGCGCCTTACCTTCCGAACCATCCGCTGGCCCCGGAGGCGGGCCCCGCGACGAGCGGGGGCCCAGTCGCGGGCGCTCCGTATGGTTCGGCGGGCATCCTGCCGATCTCTTGGGCTTACGTCCGGCTCATGGGAGGCGCGGGGCTGACTCGCGCCACGCAGATAGCCATCCTGTCGGCCAACTACATCGCAGCCCGGCTCAATGAGCACTACCCGGTGCTCTACACCGGGCCCGAGGGGATCGTGGCCCACGAGTGCATCCTGGACCTGCGCGAGATCACGCACAGCACAGGAGTATCGGTGGACGACGTGGCAAAGCGTCTCATCGACTATGGCTTCCACGCACCGACGACGTCGTTCCCGGTCGTTGGCACCCTGATGGTGGAGCCGACCGAGAGCGAGGACCTCATCGAGATCGACCGCTTCTGCGACGCCATGATCGCCATCCGCGGCGAGATCGAACAGATTGCCGGTGGCGAGGTCGCGGTGACGGACAGCGTGCTGCACCATGCCCCGCACACGGCTGCGTCGTTGGTCGAGGAGTGGGACCACCCATACGACCGCAAGCTGGCCGCGTTCCCGGCAGGTGTGGACAGGTTGTCTAAGTACTGGCCACCGGTGCGTCGCATCGACGGTGCGTTCGGAGATCGAAACCTGGTCTGCGCCTGCCCGCCACCGGAGGCCTTCGAAGAGAGCTGAGCTTCGGAGCTCCCACCGCTGGTATGACGCCGCCGCCACCTTTCGAGGGTGGCGGCGTCTCGGTCGCTCGCGTCGGTGTCACGGCCTCATCCGCGCTCGCTCAGGTGACCGAGATTGCGTTCGAGTCGACCCGGATCGTTGACCCGCTCTGCCCCTTGATGACCTGCAGCTGCTGGGGGATACGCGCTCGTAGCTCGGTGACGTGGCTGACGATGCCAACCGCGCGACCTCCCTCGCGCAAGGTGTCAAGAACAGCCATGACCTGTTCGAGGCTGTCCTCATCCAGCGAGCCGAAGCCTTCGTCGACGAACAGCGTCTTCAGGTCGAAACCACCGGCCTCGGCGCGAACGGCGTCGCCAAGTCCCAGCGCCAACGCCAGGGAAGCCATGAACGCCTCGCCCCCCGACAGCGAGGACGTCTCCCGCGACCTCCCGGTCCAGGCGTCCCGGACCAACAGCCCGAGGCCGCTGCGCGCGCCCTTGGCCGCGCGGGCGTCGGTGTATTCCAGGGTGTAACGCCCATCGGTCATCGTCCCGAGTCGTTCGTTTGCCAGGGTCGCGATCTCGTCCAGACGAGCGGCCAGGACGTAGGAGGACAACCGCATCCGTAGTGCGTTGTCGGCGCTGTTCCCGGCCACGCAGTCGGCGAGCTCTTGGACCAGACGGGCTTCCTGGGCCGCTGGGCCAAGGTCGCGCGAGGCTTGGCCGACGATGATGGAAAGGGCCCGCAGGTCTCGCCGCGCCTGCTCCGACAGGGTGTGCCGCCGGCCGGACTCGGCCAGCGATGCCGCAGCTAGGGCGTGGGCCTGCGCCAACGCATTCACATCGGGGGTCACCAGATCGAGGGCGGCAACCACGTCAGGCTGGGCCAACAACGCCTTTGCCTGCGTGAGTTGTTGCTCGTGAGCCCGCAGGAAGGCCGTGAGCTCGGCAGCCTCAGGAGCCTGAGTCACGGCGGCCTGAGCCTCGTTCATCGTCTCAAAACCAGTGTCCTGCAACGCCTTTGACATTGTGATGCCAGCCTCGCGGGCGTTTGCCTCGTGAGTGACGAGCTCGTGCAACGCTGTTTCCAGGGAACGAAGGTGGGCCAAGGTCTGACGGTGATGGGAGACCTCACTGGCTATTTCGGCAAGGTCCGTGAGCTCACGGCCGCCTGCGAGGCCGCCCTGGTGATCGCCGACAGTAGCGCGGTCGCGGTCACCGCTACGGCATGGGCAGGACCGGCCGTGGCTGGCCAGGCTGCTGGCCACTTCGGCTTCAGCCAGGCGTGCCTGGGTCCCGGTTGAGGTGGCCAGTGACAAGGACAAAGCCCTCGCAGCGACCTTCTGCTCAATGAGCCCGCGCAGCCGCTCGATCTCCTTGGTGAGTGACACCATCTGCGCCTGCGCCTGGGGCAGTGCGTCTGCCGCCGCCCTGGCCTCGGCGATGGCGGCAGCCGCCACCATCAGTGCAGTGTGAACATCGCTGGCGCTCGGAGTCGAACCCAACGGCTGATCTGCCGCGAGCTCAGAAGTCCGCGCCTTCTGTTCGGCAATCTCCACGATGACCTTGGACCTGACAACGCTCAGCGCGTCGGCAGCCACCTCCTGATGGCCCTCGGCCACCCGGATGTCGGCAGAGCTCACTGGGTCGGTCGTCGTCGCCGGCACGGGGTGGGCACACGAGCCGCAGACCGGGCACGGGCCACCGGCCGAGAGCCCGTCGGCGAGCTCGGCTGCCATCCCGGCCAGCCTGCGTTCGCGCAGGTCCAGGAGCCGCTCGCGTGCATCAAGCCAGAGCAGGTCCGCCGAATTGACTTGACCTTGAAGGGTTTCGAGATTGACCAGGGAGGACACTTGGTCACCCAGCAGCTGCTCGATCCTGGTCAGGCTCTGGTGTCTCGCTTCGAGCCCCGCAAGCGCGGCCACCGCTGAACGACCCGCGTCCGTGGACAGCTCGGCGCCACCTCGGTGTCCTTCGGCCTCGGCGCGCTGACGGGCGAAAGCCTCAGCTGCCTCATCGTCGAGAAGGGCAGCCTGACCGTGCCGAGCCGACTCCTCGGCCAGCTCCCTGGCCCGGGAGGCATGGGCAACGGCCCCTTGCAAGCCGTCACTGTGGCCAGCGACTCTGTCGATCAACGGTGCAATCGCCTGGGCAGGGATGTCGGTCTCAACCGCGCCGTCAGCGCCAATGCCAGCGCCAATGATGAGAACCAGCGGTGCTCGAAGGTCGGCGACCTTGGCCTTGGCGGCGTCGCGCAAGCGGTTGGCGCTCTTGGTTGAGACCACGAAGCCGCTGACGGCGGCGGCGCGCGCCGCGAGCTCAACAGTGCGCAAGGCGTCGAGGTAGGCGCCGTGTTGCTCTTCCAGGGTCGCGAGGTTCGCCCTTGCCTCTGCGGCTGTTTGCTGATGCCCGATCACCGCTACACCGCGATGGACGGCTGACTCTGACGAGGCGACAGCCACCCTGGCCACCTCGACGCCTGCCAAGGCGATGCTGGCGCGCAGGTTGACGGCAGTGACCAACCGGGCAAGCTCGCCCTCGACCTCTGCGCCGGGCACATCCGACCAAGCCGGCACGACGATGTCGTCGCCTGGCTCCAGGCGTGTCATCACGTCGTCCACCCGAAGCAGGCCGGTCGCGAGCTGGCCCCGGGCGGTGCCAAGAGCGGAGGCGGCCAGGCGACGGCGCTCGACCAGCCAGGCCTCGACATCGGTGAACCGGCGGGTATCGAACAGCTTCTCCAGCACCGAACGACGGACCTCGGGGCTGGCTCTGAGGAAGGCCGCGAAGTCGCCCTGGGGCAGGAGGACGACCTTGCTGAACTGCTGCAGGCCCATGCCGAGGACTCCCTGGAGAACCTCGGCCACTTCATCATTGCGGGTGCCACGGGTCACCCAGGCGGATCCCACCAGCTCCTCCAGGGCCACCTTGGCCGGCACCATGGTTTCACCAGCTCCGCGCTTCTTGGCTCGAGAGAACTCGGGCGAACGACAGACTCGCAGGCGTCGTCCGGTTGCCGTGAAGTCCAGGGTCACCTCGGGGATGACTCCCTGCGCCGCATGGTGGCTGCGCAGGCTGGCGCGCGAGCCTGCTCGATCTCCGGGCACCGCGGCATAAAGGGCAAAGCAGATGGCGTCAAGGATGCTCGACTTGCCGGCGCCCGTGGGGCCATGGATCAGGAAGAGGCCAGCGGACGCCAGCGCGTCGAGATCGACCTCCTCCGAACCCGCGAACGGTCCGAAGCCGGTGATTGCCAGGCGATGCAGCCTCACGCCGCGCCCGCCCCGTGGTCCGTCTCGAACACGTCAGCGGCGCGACCCTCGTCCTCGCGCTCGCCGCGGGCCAGTCTTGAGGACTCAACAGCAGTGGCCAGGAGCGCGCGCTCCTGGGCCGAGGCGGCATTGCCGGCGCGGACGTGGGTGAGAAAGTCACAGCACAGGTCAAGATCGCCCCGCTGGCGAGCGGACGCGGCGCTGGTGCAGGCGATTGCCTGCGCGCCGACGGGTTCAAAGGCAAGCACCAGCGTGTCGGGGAACCGTCGCCGCACCTGCTCCATGGCGCCCATCGGACGGACGCTGTCGGTCAGGGTGATCTGACAAAAGGCAGTCTCGGCTGCACAGTGGCGAGGATCGCGCAGCAGGTCCTCGAGGTCGCCACGCAGGATCGCCAGCGGTTTGGCCACCGGCGCCGGGATGTGCTCCGTCCTGAGCGACCCAGCGCACAGTGATCCATCGCGCAGGGATCCAGAAGGGACATCCACCAGGACAGAGCCCTTGTGGTGGTTGGCTTCGCTGAAGGACAAAGCGATGGGCGAGCCGGAGTAACGTACCGACTCGGAGATGCGCTGAGGTCCGTGCAGGTGCCCCAGCGCGACATAGTCCGCATCGGCGAAGACCCCCGGATGGACAGCGCTCACTCCGCCAACGCTGATGTCTCGCTCGGACGCGCTGGTCGCTCCGCCGGTCACGAACGCGTGTGCCATCACCACGCTCGCACCCGGTCGAGTCCGCGCATCGGCCCGCACCCGGTCCATCGCTGCCGTCAAAACAGCCGCGTGCGTGCGTGCGTCCCCGCCGATCCGGTCGGCAGCCACCGACGGCTCGAGGTAGGGCAGCGGATAGATGGCGCTGTCCTTGATCAGCACGGGCACCCCCACCGAGTCCAGGCTGGTCCGGATGTGAAGTCCAGCCCTGGAAAGGAGCTCTGAGGCGAAGCCGAGGCGGATCGCCGAGTCGTGGTTGCCGCTGGACAAGATGACAGCCGCGCCGGCGTGGATGAGCCGGGTCACAGCGTCCGAGAGCAGCTCCACGGTGTCAGGGGAGGGAAGCGCCCGGTCGTAGATGTCGCCCGAGACCAGTACGGCGTCGACCCCTTCAGCGCTGACGACCTCGACCAGGTGATCCAGGTAACGGGCCTGGGCCTCGAGCAACCCCACCCGGTGAAAGGACCGCCCCAGGTGCCAGTCCGACGTGTGGATAAGGCGCATATCTGCAGGCTAGGGCTGGCCTCCGACAGGACAGCGGATTTGGCTGGGCGAGCCCCCAACGGAAGTGTCGAATCGCCTGGCAGTTGAGCCAGCCCTGTGGTTGGGTCGCAGTACACGCCGGCGGAGGAGGTCGACATGGGTGACGAAGTTGCGGCGGCGGCATACACGCGTGAGGATCGGGCGCGCTATCGCGAGAAGATCCGCCAGGACCTTGACGTCTTCGAGCAGATGCTGGCCCAGGACGTCTTCGACTATGAACGCCCTCTTATCGGGATGGAGATCGAGCTCAACCTCGTGGACCAGAGCTACCAGCCGCGGATGACCAACGCCGAGGTCCTGGAGCGCATCGCCGATCCGGGGTTCCAGACCGAGATCGGGCAGTACAACATCGAGCTCAACGTCGACCCGCGACCCTTCCCGGGGGATGCCGCCATCGAGCTCGAGCACGACCTTCGCCGGAGCTTGAACCGGGCAGAGACCCTGGCCAACGAAACCGGCGCGCATACCGTTGCGATCGGCATCCTGCCCACGGTCATGCCCGAGCACCTGCGCGCGGAGTCGATGAGTGACAAGCTCCGATACGCCGCGCTGAACGACGCGATGGTGAATGCCCGGGGCGAGGACATGTACATCGACATCGAGGGCGTCACCGGTGAACGCCTTGCTATGTATGCCGACTCGATTGTTCCCGAGTCAGCCTGCACCTCGGTTCAGCTCCACCTACAGGTTGCGCCACAGGAGTTCGCCGCCTACTGGAATGGTGCTCAGGCGCTCTCCGGCCTGCAGCTCGCTGCTGGTGCCAACTCGCCATACTTCTGCGGCAGGCGGCTCTGGCACGAGACTCGCATCGAGCTGTTCAACCAGGCCACGGACACCCGCCCCATCGAGCTCGTCAACCAGGGCGTGCGTCCTCGAGTCTTCTTTGGGGATCGCTGGATCACCTCTGTCTTCGACCTGTTCGAGGAGAACGTCCGGTACTTTCCTGCATTGCTCCCCGAGGTCAGCGACGAGGACCCCGTAGCGACCCTCGCGGCCGGTCGGGCGCCCCGTCTCTCCGAGCTCAGGCTTCACAACGGAACGGTCTATCGCTGGAACCGCCCGATCTATGACGTGGCCGACGGGAGGCCACACCTTCGGGTGGAGAACCGCGTCCTGCCAGCTGGACCGACGATCATCGACACGATGGCCAACTCGGCGTTCTACTACGGTGTGCTGCGCAGGCTCGCCGAAGAGGACCGCCCGATCTGGACCCAGATGGGCTTCGCCGATGCCGAGTACAACTTCCGAACCTGCGCCGAGCATGGCATCGGAGCCAAGGTCTACTGGCCGGGCTTCGGGGAGGTGCCGGCCAGCGAGCTGGTCCTTCGCCATCTGCTGCCCATGGCCGACGAAGGGCTGAAGCGGTGGGGTGTCTCCACAGCGGTGCGGGATCGCTATCTCGGCGTGATCGAGGGCCGCTGCACCTCCGGGGTCAACGGTTCCACGTGGCAGATTGCCACCGTCGAGCGACTCGAGGAGCGAGGGGCCTCTCGGCCCACGGCGTTGACTGGAATGCTCGAGCACTACGTCCGCGGCATGCACTCCAACGAGCCCGTGCACACCTGGCCGCTTCCGTAGGAACGTTTCCCACCCAATCATGTGCTGTATGTCGCACCGCCGGTGGGCGTTCTGGCGGCAGGTCTGAGCACTGGACCCGGCACTGAGTGTGTTAAAGAACACAGCCCCCGTGCGTAGGCCTCTGCGCGTGGGAGTACGGTCCCGGTGCATGAGTTCAACCCAGCAGGTCAAGAGTGGTTCAGAAGGCGCTGACGGTCGACCTCCGGTTCTCGATGACGGTGAGACCCGGATCGCGCGAATCGCTCTTCGGTTCACCGCTTTCAGCGAGAAGTGGCTTCCTGACGCTTTCGGATTCGTCCTCGTCGGGACGGTCATCGTCCTCGTGCTCGGCCTGCTCACCGGTGAGCCGCTGTTGAGAGCGGCCGTCGATCCTGAGAAACCCAAGGCGTTGGGGATGATCGACGCCTGGGGCGCCGGCTTCTGGTCACTTATCACCTTCACCCTGCAGATGGCCATGATCATCATCGGCGGGTATGCCGTCGCGTCCTCCGCGCCGGTCGCGCGGTTCATCGCCTGGCTGGCGCTGATTCCCAAGACCCCGCGCACGGCCGTGGCGTTCGTGGCCGCCGTCTCGATGGCCGCGTCGTACCTCAACTGGGCGTTCTCACTGGTCTTCGCTGCGATCCTCGCCCGCGAGGTCGCGCGAAAGGTTCCACGCGCGGACTACAGGGCACTCGGAGCCATGGCCTTCCTCGGCCTCGGCACCGTCTGGGCTCAAGGACTGTCCGGGTCTGCCGCGCTTCAGGTCGCCAGCGCGTCCAGCAGCCCCAAGGCGGTGCAGGAGGAGATCACCAAACATGGATACGCCAATGGCCTGATCCCGTTGTCAGACACCATCTTCACGTGGCGAGCGCTGGTAGCAACGCTCCTGATCTACGTGGTGGCCGTCTCCATGGCCTGGTTGATGGCGCCGCAGGGCGACAGGGCCCGGTCGGCTTCCGATCTGGGCATCGAGCTCAAGCCGCTGGTCGGTCCTGGGTCCACGCGGGAAGAGGGTCGCGAGAAGGAAGGACCGCGGCGCCCCGGCGACTGGCTGGAACACTCACCCGTCCTCACGATCGTCATCGTGGCAATCGGCACCCTTTATCTGGTTCGGCATTTCACGGCGGCTGACTCCCTGGCCTCCCTGGACCTCAACACGATCAACCTGATTCTGATCCTGCTCGCTCTGCTGCTGAACTGGCGGCCCTGGCGGATGGCCCGTGCCGTCCGAGAGGGCGCACCCGCGGTCAGCGGCGTGCTTCTCCAGTTCCCGCTCTACGGCGGCATCTTCGGCATGATCGCCTACACTGGGCTGTCCGAGCGAATTGCCGGGTGGCTGGTCAATGCGAGCAGCCAGTTCCTTTTCCCGCCGCTCATCGCGCTCTACTCCATGGTTCTCGGTGTGTTCGTGCCCAGCGGCGGCTCCAAATGGGTGATTGAAGCCCCATACGTCCTGAGTGCGGCACGTCAGCTCAACGTCGACGCTGGTTGGATGGTGGTGGTCTATGACCTCGGCGAGGCCAGCGCGAACCTGCTGCAGCCGTTCTGGATGCTGCCGGTCCTTGCGGTTCTGGGGCTCAAAGCGCGCGACATCATGGGCTACACGTTCGCCATGTGGCTGGTCTGTTTCCCGACGGCCCTCCTGGCCGTCACCCTTCTGGCGCCACACGTCGGAGGGTGACTGGTTCTCACTGAAGGAACCGAGGGGAATCCACCCCCGAACGTCACATCAGCTAAGGAACGGTTCGGTTCCAGGATTGGATTGCTGGCGCCTCCCGCTCATACGCGAGGACACTGACCGAACCGGCGTCGAGCATCAGCTGTGCGCCGAACCGCGGCTCCTGGTGCAGGAACACTGTCGCGAGGATCCGAAGGCAATGGCCGTGCCCGACCAGCGCGACGTCGCCGGTGGCCAGATACGGCATCGCGCGGTCGATGACCTTGCGACATCGTGCCGCGACCTCTTCGATGCTCTCACCCGGCGTCGCGCCGGGGATGACCCCGTCCTCGAATACCGTCCAGGCTCGCCCGACCCGCGCGCGGATCTCGTTGGTGGTCAACCCTTCGTAGCCGCCATAGTCCCACTCCATGAGGTTGTCGTCGATCTGCGCATCGACCAGTCCGGCCAGCTGCGCGGTGCGACTGGCCCGCTGAAGGGGAGAGGTGAGCACCAGAGAGAAGGCGCAGCCCTGGAGCAGCCCGGCCGTCTGCCCCCCA
>JBBQUB010000079.1:0-11744 GCA_038212865.1 Actinomycetales bacterium | reverse complement strand
TGCTTCGACGGGCGGGTCGTCCTGGACCCGGCCGTGCCGGCGTGAGCGCCGCCCAGCGGCCGGCCGCCGAGAGACCTTCCCCCACCACCCCCACCCGCCCCCACCCCCCCCCCCCCCCCCCCCCCCCCTACCACCCCGCCGGGGGGGGGGCCCCCCCCCCCCCGCCCCCCCCCCCCCACCCCTCCCTCGTCGCCCGACCCTGCCACAGGAGTCTCATGACCCGCTTCAACAAGATACTGTCCGGTGTCGAAAACGTTCTCGCCGCAGGGACCCTGGGCGCGGCAGTCTTCATCGCCGCACTGGCGATCGTCCTGCGGGCGGTCACCGGGACCTTCCTCTTCTGGTCGGAGGAGGCGATCATCTACCTGATCATCTTCTCCACATTTCTCGGCGCGGTGATCACGCTGCGCGAGAGCGAGCACGTCAACGTCGACATCATCGCCGTCTTCCTGGGCAGAGGCGGCAAGAAGCTCATGGCCATCCTGGCCAGCGTCGTCACCCTCGCCTACCTGGCAGGGGTCGGCTTCTTCGCCTGGAAGCTCATCTTCGAGCCGTTCTCCTTCAGCACGATCACCCCCGCGCTGAAGCTTCCCCTCTGGGTGGTCGAGCTCGCCGTCCCCCTCGGGTTCACGTTGATGTTCTTCCGAGCCCTGGAGATCCTCTGGCGCAACATCAAGTACGGCGTCAGCGACAACGCGATTGAGGAGGCTCTCGAGACCGAGGCCGCCGCCATGGGCATGGATGTCGGCGAGATCCACCGCGTCAGCGACGAGGCCATGGGGGCCGACACCAAAGAGACCGACACCAGGCAGACCGGCGAGGCACATTCCGACGAGACCGACAGGAAGGACAAGTCATGACTGAGGCCACGATTGCACTGGTCGTTGTCCTGTTCGCCCTCCTCTTCTCCTCGGCGCCGATCGCAGTGGCCCTGGGCGGTACTGCCTTTATCTACTTCTTCTACTTCACCACCACTCCCTTGACGCAGGTCCCTGAGCGGCTTTTCAACGCGCTGAACACGTTCCCCCTCATGGCCATTCCGTTCTTCGTGCTGGCCGCGAACATCATGAGCCGCGGGGGCATCAGCAAGCGGCTGACTGACCTCGGCAACGCGATGGTGGGGCACTACCGCGGCGGTATGGCGATGACGGCTGTGCTCTCCTGCATGTTCTTCGCCGCCATCTCGGGCTCGAGCCCCGCAACGGTGGTGGCGGTGGGCACGCTGATGATCCCCGCGATGATCGCCGCGGGCTACCCCAAGGAGTTCTCGACTGGGGTGATCGCAAGCTCCGGATCGCTGGGCATTCTGATCCCGCCCTCGATCCCGCTCATCGTCTACGGGATCGTGACCGAGCAGTCCATCGGCGACCTGTTCCTGGCAGGCGTCATTCCGGGGATCATGGCCGGGTTCATGTTGATCGGCCTGGTCATCCTGCTCTCGCGCCGGCGCGGCTACGGCCAGGCCGAGGACGCGATCCGGATGACCCAACGGCAGAAGTTCAAGGCATTCCGTGACGCAATCCTGTCGCTGCTGATGCCGGTCATCGTCCTCGGCGGCATCTATGGCGGCATCTTCACGCCCACCGAAGCAGCGGCCGCCTCTGTGGTCTACGCCTTGGTCGTCTCTCTGTTCATCTACAAGCAGCTGAGCGTGAAGGACCTCGGGCGGATCCTGCTCGGTTCGGCGAAGACCTCGGCGATGATCATGTTCATCATCGCCAACGGCATCCTGTTCACCTTCGTGCTCACCTCGGAGCGCATCCCCGGACAGGTGACCGACGCGATGCTGGGGATGGACCTGAACAAGTACACGTTCTTGCTCCTTGTGAACCTGCTGCTGCTCCTCGTGGGCGCTTTCATGGAGACCTCGAGCGCCATCCTGATCATCGCCCCGATTCTGTTGCCGATCGGCCTGACGCTCGGTGTGGACCCGATCCACCTCGGCATCATCATGATCATGAACCTCGAGATCGGCATGGTCACCCCGCCCTTGGGCCTCAACCTGTTCGTGGCCAGCGGCCTGTCCGGGATGAGCGTCCTGCGGGTGGCCAGGGCCGCTTTCCCGAGCGCGCTGGTCCTGCTGGCCGCCCTGGCCCTGGTGACCTACCTGCCGGTCCTCTCGCTCGCCCTGATCGGCGGCGGTTAACCCTGCGACCCCTGCAGGGCCTGACCGTCGTCTCCATCGAGCAGGCGGTGGCAGCCCCGTTTGCCACCCGTCAGCTCGCCGACCTCGGCGCCAGGGTCATCAAGGTGGAGCGTCCCGGCCCGGGCGACTTCGCCCGCGACTATGACCAGACGGTGAAGGGGATGTCTTCACACTTCGTCTGGCTCAACAGGTCGAAGGAGTCGATCGCCCTCGACCTGAAGACCGAGGCCGGTCAGCGGGCGATGCAGGCACTGGTCGCCACGGCGGACGTCTTCGTGCAGAACCTCGCCCCCGGTGCTGCCGAACGGCTCGGGCTCGGTGCGGAGCACCTTCGCGCCAGGCATCCCGGCCTGATTCATGTCTCGATCTCGGGCTACGGCTCAGGGGGGCCATACACAGGGAAGAAGGCCTACGACCTACTCGTGCAGTGCGAGGCGGGCCTGGTCTCGATCACCGGGTCGCCGGACGAACCGGCCAAGGTCGGCATCTCGGTGGCCGACATCGCCGCCGGCATGTACGCCTACACGGGGGTGTTGACTGCCTTGATCCGCAGGGGTCTCACCGGTGAGGGCGCGACCGTGGAGATCTCGATGCTGGAGGCCTTGGGGGAGTGGATGGGGTTCCCGATGTACTACGCCTGGTATGGGGGGCAGCCCCCGGAACGCAGCGGCGCATCGCACGCGGCGATCGCTCCATACGGGCCGTTTCCGTGTGCTGGGGGCGAGCAGGTCTTCCTCGGCATCCAGAACGAGCGCGAGTGGGCGACCTTCTGCGACAAGGTGCTCGGCACGCCCGAGCTTGCCACCGACGAGCGGTTCGTCACGAACAGCCTGCGGGTGGCCCACCGCGATGACCTGACCGCCGAGATCGCCAGCGGTTTCAGCACCGTCACCGCCGCCGACGCCATCGACCGGCTCGAGGCGGCCGGCATCGCGAACGCTCGGCTGCGTGACCTCGCCGGGCTGGTCGAACACGAACAGCTGACGGCCCGACACCGCTGGCGCGAGGTCGACTCCCCGGTGGGACCGATCAAGGCACTGCTCCCGCCGGCCACCCTGGACGGTGATGAGCCGGTGATGGGGCCCATCCCCGCTCCCGGCCAACACACCGAGCTGATCCTGGCCGAGCTCGGCTTGAGCAGCCCGGACCCGCCGTGAGAGGCCACAGATCGACCGAAAACCCCCAAGGTTTGGGTCGATCTGTGGCCTCTCATGGCCATCAACACAGAACTGAGCACTAACAAGGAGGATTTTTGAGCCCCGGCCAACGTGGTCAGCCCAGCGTCACCATCGGCCTTGCGCAGTGGGCGGTCGGCCTTGAACCGAGCGGCGAGGATCTTGCCCTGGCCGACCGCGCCCTCCTGGACACCGTCGCCGTGGGACTCGCCGCCCGAAATGAGCCGATCCTTGACATCGCCGCGGTCCTGCCCGAGGAGGCGCGGTGGGCTGTGGCCTGCCACATCATCGACTTCGACGACCTGCACATGCCCTCCACGACGCACATCAGCACGGTCTGCGTCCCGGTGGCGCTGTCGCTGGGTGGTGGAGCGCGCAGCTATCTGGCGGGCGCCGGCGTCATGGCCCGGGTGGGTACGGCACTGGGCTTCGCGCACTACGCCGCCGGCTGGCACTCGACCACCACGGCTGGTGCTGTTGGCGCCGCGGCGGGGGCAGCTGTCGCCCTGGGTCTGGGCGCCGACGGGGTCGGGCGAGCCATGGCGCTTGCGGTCCCCGCGGGCGGGGGGATGCAGCGAAGCTTTGGCACCGACGGGAAGTCGCTGCAGATCGGGTTCGCGGCGCACGCGGGAGTGCGGGCTGCCCGGCTGGCCGCTGCGGGGGCGAGCGCGGACCCGTATGCCGTGGACGAGTGGATCGCGCTGCTGGGCGGATCGGCCGAAAAGGTGGACCTCTTGGGTCCTGCCATCCCGGACGGTCTGGCCATCAAGCTCTACCCCTGCTGCTACGCCCTCCAGCGGCCGATTGGCGCAGCGACCGCCGTTCACGCAGATGGCGTTGAGGTGTCCTCCATCCAGCGGATCGTGGTGCGCACGCCGAAGGTCACCGTCAAACCGTTGATCCACTCCCGGCCGCGGACCGGTCTGGAGGCGAAGTTCAGCTTGGAGTACTCGGTCGTGGCTGCGCTCCTTGACGAGCACATCGGCTTCGACACGTTCAGCGACGAGCTGGTGAGCCGGCCGGAGGCCATCCGGCTGATCGAGCTGGTGGAGGTGGAGCTGACCGACGGCGGAGACCAGCTGCTCTCCGGCGAGGTCGAGGTCGAGCTGCACACTGCTGCCGGCGTCAGCCGTCGCACCCTGACCTACCCGCCTGGCTCACCACCGAACCCGGCCACGGACAATGACCTGCGACTCAAGGTCGCGGGCTGTCTGGCCGGCATACCGGTTCGGCCCCACGACATCACGTGGGCGTCCGCAGCGGACATATTGCGTATTCACCTGACGCAGCAAGGAGATTGACCATGGAAGGCCTGTCTGACGAGGAACGAGAGATCGTCAAAATCGTCCGGGAGTTCGTGAACCGCGATGTGAAACCTGTGGTGCAGGAGCTGGATCACACCAACACCTATCCCGAGAAGCTGATCGAGACGATGAAGCAGCTCGGCATCTTCGGGCTGGCCATCCCCGAGCCCTGGGGAGAGGCCAAGGTGAGTACGCCGTGCTACGTGCTTGTCACCGAGGAGCTGTCCCGCGGATGGATGAGCCTGGCCGGCGCGATGGGCGGCCACACTGTGGTGGCCAAGCTGATCCAGGACTACGGGACGCAGGAGCAGAAGGACAGTTACCTGCCCCGGATGGCAACCGGCGAGCTGCGGGCCACCATGGCGCTGACCGAGCCCGGGGGCGGCTCCGACCTTCAGGCGATGCGTACGACCGCCAAGCGTGACGGTAACGAGTACGTCATCAACGGCTCCAAGACCTGGATCTCCAACGCCCGCAAGTCTGACCTGATCGCGCTGCTCTGCAAGACCGACCCGGCGATCCGCCCGAAGCACAAGGGTGTCTCAATCCTGTTGGTGGACAAGGGGCAAGGGCTCGCCGGCTTTACGCTCTCGCGTGATCTGCCCAAGCTCGGCTACAAGGGCGTGGAGAGCTGCGAGATCGCTTTCGAGCAGATGCGGGTGCCCGTTTCGTCCCTCCTCGGCGAGTCCGAGGGCACCGGGTTCGCCCAGATGATGCGCGGGCTCGAGGTCGGCCGACTGCAGGTGGCGGGTCGCGCGCTCGGAGTCGCGCGCGCTGCGCTCGAGGACTCCCTGAAGTACGCCCAGGAGCGCGAGAGCTTCGGGGTGCCGATCTGGAAGCACCAGTCGATCGGCAACTACCTGGCCGAGATGGTCACCAAGCTGACCGCCGCCCGTCAGCTGACCTTGTTCGCCGCGCGCAAGTTCGACGCCGGCAAGCGTGCAGACATGGAGGCTGGTATGGCGAAGCTGTTCGCCTCCGAGACCGCCATGGAGATCGCGCTGGACGCGGTCCGCATCCACGGTGGCTACGGCTACTCCACCGAGTTCGACGTCGAACGCTACTTCCGCGATGCGCCGTTGATGATCGTCGGGGAGGGCACCAACGAGATCCAGCGGAACGTCATCGCCCGTCAGCTCATCAAGCGTGGATCGGTGGCGCCCTGACATGACCGCATTGAGCCAGACCGCCCAGGGCTCGCCGCGCGCCCCCCGCCCGGCCGCCCTGGCGCGAACGCTCTTGTTCGTGCCGGGCAACCGTCCGGAGCGTTTCGCCAAGGCCGTCGCGACCGCCGCGGACCTGGTCATCGTCGACCTCGAGGACGCCGTGCCGGAGGAGAACAAGGCAGCCGCGCGTGCCGCTGTCGCTCAGTGGCTCTCCGCAGACGGCCAGGCGGCAGTCCGCGTGAACGGCACGAAAAGTGTTCACTACCAACAGGATGTGAGCGTTCTGGCCGGCCTGCCGGGTTTGCAGGGCGTGGTTGTTCCGATGGCCGACGACCCGGCTGCGCTGGCGATGCTGTATCAGCGACTGGGCCGGGGAGTCGAGATCGTGGCGCTGATCGAGACGGCGCTCGGTGTCGTGCGAGCCGTCGAGCTCGCGTCCACTCCCGGGGTGAGTCGCCTGGCTTTCGGTCATCTCGACTTTGCCGTGGACATCGGCTCCTCGATCGAGGACGACGCGATGCTCATGGCCCGATCGACCCTGGTGGTCGCCTCCCGGGCCGCGGGGTTGCCGGGCCCGGTCGACGGGGTCACCACGTCCCTCGACGACCCGGCGGTGTCCGCAGCGGATGCCGCCCGGGCTCGGGACCTCGGTTTCGCGGGAAAGCTCTGCATCCACCCCACACAGGTGGAAGCCGTCAACGTGGCCTTCAGCCCCACCGGGGATGAGCTCGCCTGGGCGCACCGCATCTTCGAGGCGTCCGCGGCTGGGGGCGCGATACGCGTCGATGGTCACATGGTCGACGCCCCCGTCATCCTCAAGGCACAGGCCATCCTTGCCCGAGCACAGGAGCCAGCGTGAGCGACAACGTCCATGAAGTGTTCGAACAGAAAGTGGTCAGGACAGAGCTGATCACTCCGGAGCCGTCAGAGGCCATGGCGAACCTTCTCGGCACCGACGTCCCCACCGACGCGCTGCCCGCGCTATGGCACTGGATCCATCTGCTGGAGAAGCGTCCCCACGCCGACCTCGGTCCTGACGGGCACCCCATCTTCGGCATTCCGGCCCCGCCCGGGCCAGGACGGAGGCGAATGTTCGCCGGTGGCCGGGTGACCACACACATGCCGCTCGTGTTCGGAAAGCCGGCCACCCGAACCACGTGGGTCGCCGACACCGTGGAGAAGCACGGCAGCACCGGGCCGCTCACCTTCGTCACGGTCCGACACGAGTACTCCCAAAGCGGCCGAGTCTGCATCGTCGACGAGAACGACATCGTCTATCGCACCCCGGGCTCCGGCCTTGCGATGCGGGCGGGCTCGCTGCAGGACGTGCCAGAGCTTGCGTCGCGCGAGCCCGCCCTGACCCTCACCGCCGACGAGGCGCTGCTGTTCCGGTTCTCTGCCCTGACCTACAACGCTCACCGCATCCACTACGACCACCACTGGGTTCGTGAGGAGGGCTACAGCGATCTGGTCGTGCATGGCCCGCTGCAAGCGCTGATGATGGGCGAGCTGGTTCGCCGTAGCGGCGACGGACTGGTCGACAGACAGTTCGCCTACCGGCTGGTCTCACCGATGATCGGCCCCCAGACGTTCACGGTGCTCGCCGGGCCCGATGGTGTCAACGCTGGCGCAGAGGTCCGGGATGTGCACGGCACTGTGACGGCCGTCGCCACCGTCGCCATGATCGACCAGTTTCGGGGAAAGTGAGATAGCGCCGATCCCCCTCAAGGGTCGGCAGGTGACCTCAGAACGCGTAGTAGCGCAGCCACAGATAGGCCCAGCTGATCGCGATCGTGACGAATGCGACGATCGAGCCGTACTTGGTGAAGTGCCAGAAGGAGATCGGGTGCCCGTTGCGGGCGGCGATGCCGATGACGACGACGTTCGCGCTGGCACCGACGGCTGTCGCGTTCCCGCCGAGGTCGGCTCCTAAGGCCAGCGCCCACCACAGGGCCTTCGCCTGGCCGGAACCGCTGCCGGCGTCGACCAGGGTCTGCACCAGGGGGGTGACGGTCGCGACATACGGGATGTTGTCAACGATCGCGGAGAGCAGCCCTGAGGTCCACAGCAGCGCGGAGGACGCCAGCAAGTACCGGCCGCCGACCGCTTCGGTGAGCATTTCGCCGACCCGTCCGATGATGCCGACCTCGACCAGGGCGCCGACCATCACGAACAGGCCCATGAAGAACACCAAGGTGGGCCACTCGACCTCTTCGAGGAACTGCGGCGGTTCCAGCTTGGAGAGGGCCACCAGGACGCCGGCACCCAGCAGCGCAACCATGGACGGCTCGATGTGCAGGGCGGAGTGGGCGACGAACCCGACCATGACGGCGCCCAGCACGATCCCGGAGCGGATGAGCAGCGGGCGGTCACGGATGACCTCGCGCTCGTCCAGGGCCATCAGCGCGGCCACCTTGTCGGGGTCGTAGGTGAACGCGGATCGGAACATTACCCGGCACAGCCCGATGAAGACCACCACCAGAACGATGACGATGGGGGCCAGGTTGAACACGAAGTCGTTGAACGACAACCCGGCGCGGCTGCCGATGATGATGTTCGGGGGATCCCCGATGAGGGTGGCCGCGCCGCCAATGTTGGAGACCAGGGCCTCGGCGATCAGGAACGGCACCGGATTCAGCCCAAGCCGGTCACAGACCAGCAAGGTGACCGGCGCGATGAGCAGCACGGTGGTCACGTTGTCAAGCATCGCCGAGGCGACGGCGGTGATGACGACGAGCATGACCATGGTGGCGAACGGGCGTCCGCGGGTCTTTTTGGCGGCCCAGATGGCCAGGAAGTCAAAGACGCCGGTCTGTTTGAGGACGCTCACGATGATCATCATGCCCAGCAGCAGAAAGATGACGTTCCAGTCGACGCCGGTCTTCTCGCTGAAGAACGCGACCTTCGCGTCCACCACGCCCAGCAGCACCATCGCCCCGGCACCAAGCAGGGCGGCCGCGACCCGGTGGATGCGCTCGGTGGCGATCAGGACGTATGCCCCGGCAAACGCCGCGATGACCAGGAGCTCTGTCATAAGTTCGCCGGTCGCGTCGGCAGCAGGCGTTCCAGTAACCGGCTGACGGTAATGGCGCCAATGACCTTGTCACCGTCACTCTCGTCGATGACGGCGACCAGGGGGCTGTGCATGTGAGCCATCACCGCGGCCACCTCGAGGGCGGTCGCGTCGGCGGCAACGACCGGCAGCTCGTCGATGTCCTGCCGGCGGGGTAGCAGGTCCCGCACGGTGCTGCGCACCAGCCTGCCGAACAGCTGGTCCGACGCCTGTTCGTCCAACGCCCGGGCCAGGGCCGGATCGTCCTGCACATAGACGGGGATCAGGAAGCGCAGCACCTCCGAACCAGGCAGGATGGTATATGGCCGCCCGTCCTCTCCGCACACGATCAGCCCCGCAAGATGCTGCTCCGCCATCACCTGCGCGGCCTCCATCGCATCGGTCTCCGGTGTGACGATGGGAAAGGGTTCTGCGAGGGTGCGTGCGCTCATCGGTGCCTCCTGTGGGTGGAGAGCATTCAACCACTGCCGAGCTGACCCCCTGAACCACCGTGGCCGCGTGCTGACCGCCCTTGCCGCGAGTCAGGACGAGGGCTGCGACTGCACCCCTGGAGTGAACGGGCGCACTTCGAGGTCGCGCTGGAACAAGCGCCGCGCCACAAGGACCATCCCGGCGGCCAGCATCAGCATGAGCGAGGCGCCCCTCCAGGCGAACGGATAGCCCATGTGCGTCACCAGCAAGCCGAACACCGCCGGTCCCGATGCGCCACCGGCGAACGCACCGGCCTGCACGGCAGCCGATGCCGCGGCAGGGGACTCGCGCCCAACCCGAACCACGGCGAACAGCATCAGGCCGGGCCAGGCCCACCCAACCGCGAAGGCGAGGATCGCCGAGACCCAGAGCGTCGGGATGGTGTCGATCGAGATCGCCGCCAACGCCACCGACCCGAACAGCATCTGCATGGCCACCACGGGCAGGTTGCGGCCACCACGGCGGTCGGCACGGTGGCCGGTCAGGACTCTGGCGCAGATGGACAGCCCGCTGCCGGCGGCCATCAGGAACCCGGTCTGAGACGGGGTCATACCGATCTCGAAACCCCATGAGGCCACGAAAGCAGCGAGCGAGTTGACGGCGGCACTGGCCGCCGCCATGGCGCCGGCGGTGAGGGCCAGGGCCAGTGCCGGGGCCTTCTCCAAGGACCCCCGCGCCAGGGTCTGGGTCACAGCATCCGGTGGGAGGATCAGGCCGCCGAGGATGACGAGAATCGCCATGATCGCAATGATCCCGAAGGTCCAACGCCATCCGATGATGACTCCCCCCCACGGCACGGCCAGCCCGCCCAGGACGATGGCGAAGGGGATGGCGGACTGCTTGACTCCGAATGCCAGTCCCTGCCGTTGCAGCGGGATCGACTTCGCCAGCGACAGGTTGGAGGTGACCTGCATGGCCGCGTTGGCCACGCCCAGCACGATCAGGGTGACCACGAGCACGAAAAACGAGCGGGCGCCCACGGCAAGTCCAGCGCCGCCGAGAACTGAAAGGGTCCCGGCGATGATCGTGCTGCGCCGCCGGCCGAGACGATCCACCAGGCCGCCGCCCAGAAGGGCAGCCGTGGCAGCGGCGGCGAAGAAGCAGCTGACCGCAAGCCCGAACCGTGCGGCGTCGAAGTCCAGGTCCCGCCGGATGAACACCGACTGGGCACTGAGCAGGAAGACCGGAATCGCGCCGAGAGTGGTCATGGCGCTGGCTGCGGACATCGTGAGCACGACGTCCGGAACCTTGACCCCTCGCATGGTGATGACCCTAGGCGATGCAGACCGAATGACGGGCTCCGGCAGGGCTGATGGGTCACACCCGCCCGGCGGGCTCGAGCCTACGGGTTTAGCCTGACGGCATAGATCCGACATTTGCCACAAAACGCCCCATGAGGGCCGTTACCCGAGGAGTGTCCCGTGCCCACACCCATCACCCGCCGCACTATCCTGGCCAGCGTCGCGACCGCAGGGGTGCTCACCGCAGGGGGCATGAGCTCCGCCGAGGCCTCGAAGCGCCGCCCCCCTCATCGTCCGGGCAACCCCGTCAAGCTGACGATCATGGGCACGACAGACCTGCACGGCTGCGTCTTCAACTGGGACTACTTCAAGAACGCCGAGTACGACGACAAGGCCACGAACGACATCGGTCTGGCCAAGGTGGCCACGCTCGTCAAGGCGGTGCGCTCGCACCGCGGCCGCGAACACACTCTGATGATCGACGCGGGCGACACGATCCAGGGGACGCCGCTGGCGTACTACTTCGCCCGCATCGCCCCGATCACCGGCGGCCATGTGCACCCGATGGCCGCGGCCATGAACCACATCGGCTATGACGCCGCCGCCCTGGGCAACCACGAGTTCAACTACGGCATCCCGTTGCTGCGAACCTTCGCCGCTCAGCTCGACTTCCCGCTGCTCGGCGCCAACGCGCTGGACTCCGTGACCGGGCTGCCCGCTTTTGCGCCATACGTCATCAAGAGCGTCGAGGTGAAGGGTGAGCGGCCGATCAAGGTCGGCATCCTGGGTCTGACCAACCCCGGCATCGCGATCTGGGACAAGGCCAACGTCGAGGGCAAGATGACGTTCCCTGGCCTGGTCGAGCAGGCCAAGATCTGGGTGCCCAGGATGCGTGCCGCCGGAGTGGATGTCGTCATCGTGGCCGCACACTCGGGAGCCACGACATCGTCTTCGTATGGCGACGCGTTGCCCTACCCGGAGAACGCCTCAACCCTTGTGGCGCAACAGGTTCCGGGTATCGACGCGATCCTGGTCGGCCACGCGCACCTTGAGATCCCGGAACGGAAAGTACGCAACTTGACCACCGGTCAGGACGTCGTGCTTACCGAGCCGCTGAGGTGGGGCATGCGGCTATCCCTGATCGACCTGGCCTTGGTCAAGCGTGGTC
>JBBQUB010000078.1:0-11779 GCA_038212865.1 Actinomycetales bacterium | reverse complement strand
CTTCGGCAAGCTCTTCACGATCAACTTCGCCCTCGGTCTGGTCACCGGAATCGTCCAGGAGTTCCAGTTCGGAATGAACTGGAGCGACTACTCACGCTTTGTCGGCGACATCTTTGGTGCACCACTGGCCATCGAGGCCCTTCTCGCGTTCTTCCTCGAATCAACCTTCCTCGGCCTGTGGATCTTCGGTTGGGACAAGCTCCCCCCCAAGCTGCACGCCGCGTGTATGTGGCTCGTGGCAGTCGGCACCCTGCTGTCCGCCTACTTCATCCTCGCCGCAAACTCCTTCATGCAGAACCCCGTCGGCTACAAGTTCAACCCGGCGACGGGGCGCGCGGAGCTCACCGACTTCGTTGCCGTGCTCACCAACAAGGTCCAGCTGGTGACCTTCCCACACACCATCGTCAGCGCCTACATGGTCGCTGGCGCCTTCGTCATGGCCGTGGGCCTGTGGCACCTGCGCAAACCGGACGTCGGTGGGAACGCCGGAATGTACCGACGGGCCACTCGAGTCGGCGCTTGGGTCACCCTGGTCTCGGCGCTCGCCGTCACCGTCACCGGCGACTTCCAGGGCAAGATCATGACCGAGGTTCAGCCCATGAAGATGGCCGCTGCCGAGGCGCTCTACAACTCCGAAGCCAGTAACGCACCGTTCTCGCTGTTGACGATCGGGTCGCTGGACGGCAGCCAGGAGAAGTTCGCCGTCACCGTGCCAAGTCTGCTCAGCTTCCTGGCCACTGGACGATTCGATGGTTCCGTCCAGGGCATCAACGAACTCAAAGCGGCCTACGAGAAGCAGTACGGCGCGGATGCGACCTCCCGCGTTTTCGCCGAGAGCTACACGCCGACCATCCCCCTCACCTACTGGTCGTTCCGGATCATGATCGGGCTCGGCATAGTGGGCGCCTTGATCGCCATTGCGGTGCTGTGGTCAACCCGTAGTGGCCGGATCCCTCGCCACCGCCTGTGGTTCTGGGCGATCCTGGCAACCCCGCTGCTCCCGTTGTTCGCCAACAGCTTCGGCTGGATCTTCACCGAGACCGGCCGACAGCCATGGATCGTCTTCGGCATCATGACGACCTCCAGCGGCGTCTCCCCGAACGTGTCCGCCGGCGAGGTGTGGACCTCGATGATCACCCTCACCCTGCTGTATGCCGTCCTGGCCGTTATCGAGGTCAAGCTGCTGCTGCGGGCCATCGCCTCCGGTGCGCCGGAGTTTGAAAAGCCTGTCGACCCGGCCGATCGGGACGTAGACGCCCCCCTCGTCTACGCCTACTGATAACCGGACTACTGAGAACCGAGGGACATCATGGAGCTCACCACCGTCTGGTTCATCCTGATCGCCGTGCTGTGGACCGGCTACTTCGTCCTGGAGGGCTTCGACTTCGGGGTCGGCATGCTGATGCCCGTGCTCGGCCGCGGCGCGGAGGGCGAAGCGCGAAAGCGCGTCATGCTGAACACGATCGGCCCGGTCTGGGACGGCAACGAGGTCTGGCTGCTCACCGCCGGTGGTGCCACGTTCGCGGCCTTCCCACACTGGTACGCCACGATGTTCAGCGGTCTCTACCTGCCGCTGCTGATCATTCTCGTCGCCCTCATCGTGCGGGCCCTCGGCTTCGACTACAGGGGCAAGGTGAACGACCCGACCTGGCGGCAGCGCTGGGACATCGCGATCTTTGTGGGCTCCGCGCTGCCGGCTCTGCTCTGGGGAGTCGCGTTGACGAACGTGGTGATGGGGCTGCCGATCAACGCCGACAAGGAGTACACCGGCAACCTGTTCACGCTGCTCAACCCGGTCGGGCTGCTCGGCGGTCTAACCACCGTGGCGCTCTTCCTCACCCATGGCGCCATCTTCATCGCGCTCAAGACCGAGGGTGACATCAGGCACGAGGCGCGGCAGATGGCGGTCAAGGTCGGTGCGGCGGCGGCGGTACTCGCGGTTGTCTTGCTCGTCACCATCAACGTGTCGACCGGCTCCATCGGCTCCTGGGTCACCGCAGTCGTAGCCGCAGTCGCTTTGCTGGCAGGATTGTTCGCCGCCTTCCGCGATCGTGAGGGATGGGCCTTTGTCGGGACGTTCGTTGCCATCGCGGCTGCGGTGGCCACCCTGTTCCTGGCGCTGTTCCCGGACGTGATGACCTCCACGACCAGTGCCGCGTTCTCCCTCACGACGACCAACGCGAGCAGTACGGCATACACTCTCAAGATCATGACCTGGGTGGCCGCAATCTTCACGCCCATCGTGCTGCTCTACACCTCATGGACCTACTGGACGTTCCGCAAGCGGATCGGCACCCACCACATCCCCGCGACCACTGTGAGCGCCCTGCACTGATGCGGCCGTTCGACCCCCGACTGCTCACCGAGGTCCCCGCGACGCGACGGCCGGTGCTGACCCTCGGGGCGATCGGCATCGTGCAGGGTGTGGCGACGATCGCCCTGGCGTTCGCCGTGACCGCTCTTGTCGTCGCGGTGGTCGAGGGCCGCGAGCTGCTCACGCCCGGACTGTGGCTCGTGGGCCTGTTCACCCTCCGCGCGTTGCTGGCTGTGGCGAACGAGATGGTCGGCACCTGGGCCGGCATGAGGGTTTCCACTGTCCTTCGGGAACGCCTCATCGGTGCCTGGCTGGAACGGGACGCAGACTCGCGTCCGGTGGCGGGACGCGCGCAAACCCTTGCCACGCAAGGGATGACCAGCATTGAGCCGTATGTCGCGCGCTACCTCCCAGCACTGGTGTCCGCTGCGTTCCTTCCGTTGCTGGCCATTGGCACGCTGGCGTTCGTCGACTGGCCCAGCGCCCTGATCGTCACGCTCACCGTCCCGCTGCTGCCAGTTTTCGCAGCTCTCATCGGGCGTACCACCCAGGAGTCGACCCAGCGCCGGTGGCGGTCTCTTTCGGCACTGTCCGGACACTTCCTCGACGTGATGCGAGGCCTGCCGACCCTGGCGTCATACGGTCGGGCAGAGGCCCAGGTGGAGACGATCGCCACGGTCAGCCAGGCGCACCGCGTTGCCACGATGGGGACGCTGAGGCTGGCCTTCATGAGCTCGGCGGCACTCGAGCTCCTGGCCACCATCTCCGTGGCCCTTGTGGCCGTGACCGTGGGCATTCGCCTGGCCACCGGCTCGATGCCGCTGCACACCGCCATGGTGGCGATTCTTCTTGCCCCAGAGGCCTATTGGCCGATCCGCCGGGTCGGCGCGGAGTTCCACTCGGCTGCTGACGGAGCCGAGGCCCTGAGCGATGTCATCGCCGAGCTCATCCCCACCACCCCCGGACCAGACACTGCGGATCGCGCGTTGTCGGCCGTTGACAACGCCGAACCGCGGGATCGGCGGTGGTCGGTGGTGGTCGAAGGGTTGAGCTACCGCTATCCGGGCACCACCACCGACGTCCTGAGCAACCTCTCCCTGGAGATCCCGATCGGGCTCACGGTCGTCACCGGCCCTTCCGGTGCCGGCAAGTCAACGCTGCTGGAGGTGTTGGCCGGGCTCCGGCAACCCGGCTCCGGGGTCTTGGCCGCGCCCGATGCCCACATGGTCACCCAACGACCATTCCTCGCAGCCGCGACAGTCCGAGACAACCTCGCCCTCGGGAACGACAGCACCGATGACCGACTGTGGGAAGCCCTTCGTGAAGTCGGGCTCGATGGCATGGTGGCCGCACTGGAACGGGGCCTGGACACCCGGATCGGCGACGACGGCTTCGGCCTGTCTGCCGGCCAGCGCGCCCGCCTCACCCTGGCCCGGGCCGCGCTGTCGACAGCTCCTCTCGTCCTGCTCGATGAGCCAACAGCGCATCTCGATGTCGAGTCAGCAGCGCTGGCACATCACCTGATCCAGCAGCTCGCCGAGCTTCGTGCCGTCGTCACCGTCACCCACCGGCCCGAGCTGCTCGCGTTGGCCGACCAACACATCCACCTCCCGCTGCGTCCGATCGCAAACCTCGCCGAGGTACGCCCCTGATGTCCGCGCACTCAGCCGAGCCTCCGACGACCACCGACACCGCGACCAAACCTGAGCAAGGGCCGGCAGCGCAGGGAGAACGAGTGGGGCAAGGAGTCCAGGCCGTGCTAGGTGCGGGGCTGCTCGGCGGCATCGCGACCATCTCAGGAGTCGCACTGACCGCCACCTCCGGCTGGCTGATCGTGCGGGCAAGCGAACGCCCGGTCATCCTCACCCTGCTCACCGCGATCGTGGCCGTGCGCATGTTCGGCATGGCCCGGCCCGTCTTTCGTTACTGGGAACGCCTGCGTTCGCACGACGTGGCCCTCGCCGACCTCGCCGACCGACGCACCACGGCATACGAACGGCTGGTCCCACTCACCCCCGCGCGACTGGGCCGCCGTGGCCGCGCCGACCTGTTGACCGGGATCGTTGACGACCTCACAGACGTCGTGGACGCACAGGTCAGGGTCACCGTTCCGGTCCTCTCGACGCTTGTCGCGAGCGTCCTGGCCGCGATCGTCGCTGCGGTCCTATCGCCCGTGGCGGGCCTGGTCGTCGCCACGATGGCGGCAGTCACCGCGGCCATCTTTGCCCTCGGCTGGGCGCTGGAGACTCGATCGCAACAGACCCTGCTAAGCGCCCGTGCCGAGGTCGCCCGGGTCACTGCCCTGGTGTCGGGCAATGCCAGCGAGCTCCAGGCCATCGGGGCGGGAGGTCGAGCGCAGGCTTGGTTGGCCAGCGCGGATGAGGACCTCCGCCGGGCAGCCGGTCGCCAGAGTCACGGTCGTGCCGCGGCAGCAGGGCTCCTGCTGCTCCTGACCGCGGCGGACACGATCGTCATGACGGTCGCCGTCGTCCCGAGCGTCGGCACGACGATCTCGACGCCGGTCGCCGCACTGCTGGTCCTGACGCCCATCGCGCTTGGCGACGCCTTCTCGAACCTGCCCGACGCCATGCGGGCGCTAGCTCGATCCCGCGCAAGCGCCTTCCGGCTGCGCACGCTGCTCGACCAGTCGCCGGCGGTCCGGGCCACCGGGGTGCTCGCACCGGAGACCACCACAGGTATGTCGCCACTCATCTCCGTCAGCGAGCTCACGGCTGCCTGGGCCGGCGCCGCGCCTCAGGTCGGACCGATCGACCTGAGGCTTGAGCCCGGCACCCGGCTGGCCATCACCGGTCCCAACGGCTGCGGAAAGTCCACCCTTCTGGCCGTGCTGGCCCGAACGCTCGACCCCACCGGTGGCACCTACCGCCTGGGAAGCCGGGATGCGATGACACTAGAGCTCGAGCAGACGCGGCGGCTGTTCGCTGTCCTCGACGACGAGCCCCACCTGTTCGCCTCGACCCTGCGCGCGAACCTGGCGTTGGCGCGGCCAGGAGCACCCGATGCTGAGATCGTCGAGGCGCTGGGCCGGGCGGGCCTGAGCCAGTGGTTCGCCGACCTCAACGACGGTCTGGACACCATCATCGGGGCTCACGGCCGCGGAGTTTCCGGTGGCGAACGGGCGCGGCTCGGACTCGCCCGGGGTCTTGTCTCCCAGCGGCCGGTGCTGCTGCTCGACGAGCCGGTCGCCCACCTGGACCACACCACGGCGGATGCAGTCCTGAGCGACCTCACGCGCTCCACGACGCGGCAGTCGGTCGTCATGGTCAGCCACCGCCCCGACGGTCTGGCCAGGTTTGATCGCGTCATCGACCTCTCACGGCAGACTGACTGACGACCCCACTAGCTGGCCGCCTCAGCTTTGTCTCCCCCACCTCGCCTTGTTGCGCCGAAGCCACCGTTTCGCCCACGGATTGGGCCCCATTCGGTGGTTTCGGCGCAAGAAGCGCCTCACTCAGACCAGTAAGCGGCTGACGGCTTCGCGGATCTCCAGGTCGGTGGCGCCGATGGCGCGAGCCTTCACGACGTATGCCGCGGCGAGGCCTGCCAGTCGAGCCCGCCGTTCCCGGGTGGGCGGCTTGGGCGGAGCGGCCGCGACCCGGGTCCCACCTCCGCGTCGCGAGCGGATCAGCCCTGCGCTCTCGAGCTCGCGATACGTCCTGGCCACGGTGCCGACCGCCAGCCCGAGGTCGCCGGCGAGCTGCCGCAACGGCGGGAGGCGCTCACCCTCCACGAGCTGTCCGCCCTCGATCAGATCGACCAGCTGACGGCGCAGCTGCTCATAAGGAGGAGTCGGATCGTCGGGAGCAAGGATGAGTTCAGAGCTCATCGGGAAACGGCTCGACGGCCCACGGAGCTCTCACCCGACTCCGCGCGGCGGATGCGCGAGCCGCTCAACAACAGGGCCAGGCACCACAGGGCCAGGAGGAACATGAGCGCCCCTACGGCCAGCAGGGCGAAGCCGAGGATGGTCCAGGATGCCGGTGGGCAGTCGAAACCGAGCAGAGCAGCCCCGGCGGTGAGCGCAACCCCGAGCAACGATGCGGCGACCATCACTCCTGTGGCGGCGACCACGGCCTCGGCCGACCGGCGGCGGAGAACGTCGTCGGCGGCGACCAGGTCCGGGGTCGTCCCGGTCCGCGGTCGCAGCACGACGGTGCGCAGGGCGACCACGGCCACGAGAAGGCCGAGTACGACCGCGATGCCCAGCGGCACGCTGTAGAACAAGCCGGGCCACGGTCCGCGACCGGCGGCCGTGTCGGGGCTGCACCTTCGGAAAAGCGAACGGCCGGCCCGGCCCATGTCATCGGCCGAACCCATCACGGTCGTCGTGACCAGGAGGACGCCCAGGCCGAGGGTGCTTGCCATGACCAGCCCGCCGAGCCGCCGTGGCAGGTAGCCGCCGACGGTCCGCGTCTCGAGGGCTGCCGTCCGGACGCCCTCGCGTCGGGGGATCGTCGCGAGCTCACCGACGATCACGCCCGCGATGACGCAGAGCCCGAAGACCGTGGGCGCCAGCATCACCCCGAGGCCGAGGGACCCCCGGCTCACCGACAGGGCGGCGGCGAGGACACCGAGGCCGAGGCCCGCCCAGCGCCAGCCGACCGCCCTGCGATATGCGTCCAACGCTGCGCGCTGCCGTGACGAGTCGAGCTCGTGCGAGCGCCGCGACCGCCGCACCAGCCAGATCGCGAGAAGGAGGAGCGGAAGCAGGACGACACTGAGGCGACCGGACATGAGAACCTTACTTGTATCAGAGAGTTGTGACAAAGAGGATGCTCTCCCACAGCGCGATTTGTGTCAAGTAATTATGACAATCGGGCGATCGGCCACGTGCCCCCTGACAATCGGGCGATCGGCCACGTGCCCCCTGACACGCCTCATTCCACGTGGCGCGTTGGGATGCCTGTGCGGCCGCGCACGAACGCTTCCAGCAGCTCTCTGGTCATGGGTAGCTGCGACAGCCAGTCCAGGTTGACGTGGCTGTCGACGGCCTCTGGGTCGTTGCCGAGCTGGACTACCTGCTCGTGGAGGCGCTCCATCTTCACGTCGAGACGGCTCGCAACGTCCGCCGCTTGCTTCAGGTCGCCCAGCAGCTCGGGCGGAACGGCACCGCCATACTTGTAGTAGATCTTGTGCTCGAGGGTGGCCCAGAAATCCATCGCGATCGTGCGGATCTGGATCTCGACCGTGACCGGTTGGACCCGATCCGACATGAACACCGGGACTGTGGCGAGCAGATGCAGGCTCTTGTAGCCGTTTGGCTTCGGTGAGGCGATGTAGTCCTTGACCTTGAGCACGGTGACATCCTGCTGGCTGGTCAGCATCTCCAAGACCCGATAGGTGTCGGAGATGAAGCTGCAGGTGATCCGGATGCCGGCGATGTCCTGGATGCGATCGCGGATCTCGTCCAGCGCGAGAGGACAGCCGGTTCGCATTGCCTTCTTCAGGATGCCCTCGGGCGACTTCAGTCTGGAGCTGACGTGTTCGATGGGGCTGTAGGCGTGGATCGAGCTGAACTCTTCCTTCAAGATGTTGATCTTGGTCATCATCTCGTCCGTCGCGAACTTGTAGGACATCAGGAACCGCGTGAGCTCGGTCTTCAGTTCCCGAAGAGCAATGCGCTCCTCGACACTCTGGTCGGTCACTGTTACTCCCTGCGCGCTGGTGGACATCCGTCGGCCTCCGAGTCTGGACCTGCCAACTGGATGCCTACTGCACAATGCCCAGGTCCGTGGCAGGTGCTCCAGTGACGATGCTCACACAGGTGTGCGTTTCCGGCGGCCGCGCTCGTCAGCTGCGCTCGAGACGTGGCGCCGCGACGGCATACCCCGCAGCCCTGGTGCGTGGCTGACCATCGCGGGCCGCCGGAGGTCGTCATTCTTCACGGAGGTCTCCTCATGTCACGGCGCTGACGGGCGCCGGTCGCCGCTGGCCGGCACGACGTCGAAAGCCGAAATCACGGGCCAGAACGAGGCAGTCCGAGCCAAACCTCGTGACGGTGCAGCTGCTTCGGGCCAAACATCGGGACCATGCCGGTGCTGTTCAATGGGCTCATGCGTCCCGCCCCGGCATACCGCGTCTGCGTCATCTGCTCCGGCAACATCTGCCGCTCGCCGATGGGCGAGGTCATTCTGAGCGCCATGCTTCAGGCAGCGGCCCTTGGCGACCAGGTGGTCGTTGACTCCGCGGGCACCGGCGGCTGGCACGAGGGTGACTGCGCGGACCCTCGCACCGTGCGCGCGCTCAAGGAGCATGGGTATGACGGCACTCACCACCGCGCCCAGGAGTTCAGGCCCGAGTGGTTCAGTGAGATGGACCTGATCGTGGTTGCGGACCAGGGGCACCTGCGCGATCTGCGTCGTTGGGCTCCCGACACCCAAGCGGCGGCGAAGGTGCGACTGTTGCGTGAGTTCGACCCGGCGGCGGTTGAATCTGGCACCCTCGAGGTCGACGACCCTTACTGCGGCAAGGCCGAGGATTTCGATCGATGCCTGACTGTGGTCGAATCCGCCTGCAGAGGCATCACGGCACACGTTGACGCGGAGCTGGCACAGCGATCCGATCCCGCCGAAAGCCGCACGTGACGAGGTCACCGCGCGCTTCGAACGGCGTGCTCCTCGCCATCGGAGCAGCCATCCTGTTCGCGGTCAACGGCAATGTCAGCAAGGTCGCACTGCTCAATGGTGTCTCCTCGCTCGAGCTCGTCTCAGTGCGCAGTGCCGGAACTGCGTTGATCCTGCTGGGGATCACCGCACTCACCCGACCGAGCGCCCTCCGCATCGGCCGGCGCGAGCTCGGCTTCCTCGCGCTCTATGGCGTCACCGGCATCGCGATGGTCCAGTGGCTGTACTTCGTGGCCCTCTATCGGATGCCGGTCGGCATCGCCCTCCTGTTCGAGTACACCGCGCCGCTGATGGTGGCGTTGTGGGTGCGCTTTGTGCAGAAGCAGCCGGTGAAGTCCCGGCTCTGGCTGGGTCTGGCCTTCGCACTCGGAGGTCTGGCGCTGGTGGCCCAGTTCTGGAAGGGCGTGACCCTCGACCCGCTCGGCTTGGTCAGTGCACTCGGCGCCGGCGCGGCGTTGGCCTCCTACTACCTGATGGGCGAACACGGCCAGCGCGACCGTGACCCGATCTCGTTGATGGGCTTCACTTTTGGCTTCTCGGCCTTGTTGTGGGCGATCGTCTCGCCGTGGTGGATCTTCCCCTTCTCACGGCTTGTCCACACCGTTGCCCTGCCCGGCGCCCTGCCCGGTGGTGCACCGTTGTGGGTGATGGTCCTGTGGATCATCGTGCTAGGCACCGTCGCGCCGTTCCTGCTGGTACTGCTGGCTGTCGGGCGGCTGGGGCCTGCCCGGGTGGGGCTGATCGGCATGCTCGAGCCCGTGGTCGCGGGCATCATCGCCTGGGTCCTGCTCGGAGAGTCCCTCGCCACCGTCCAGGTCGCCGGGTCTCTCATCGTCCTGGTGGGGATCGCGCTTGCCGAGACAGCCAGGCAGCCCCGGCAGCCCTCGCACCCGTCCCCCGACGAGCGAGGGCTCGGCACACGGAATACAGAGGGGGTCTCTCCGTTGCCGGAGGGAATGGCGCCCTAGCTCCGCGGGGGAGCTGGCGCGGCTTGCAGGCGGCGAACGTCGCCATCCCGATGCCGCTCACGGCCGAGGAATGGGGGGAGCGCGCCTACCAGGTACGCGACCCCAACGGCGACATCGTCCAGCTTGTCGACTGGAACGGACCCGTCAAAGACTGACAGAGCTCGTGGGGACCCAGAACCGCAGCTTGTCCTCTCGCTGGTCCTCCAGAACCCCACCGTTGGACTCGATCACCCGTCGTGAAGTGGCGTTGGTGTCATCGCAGGTGAGCAGTGCCGGGTCGATGCCGAGGTCGCGGGCGATGGGCAGGGCCGCGGCGAGCATCGCGCTGGCATGGCCTTGCCTCCTGGCGGAGGGCCGCACCACGTAGCCGATGTGTCCGCCGAACTCGCGCACCCAGTGGGTGAGCTCGTGCCGGATCGAAAGCCGGCCAAGATGCTCATCGCCTTCCACCCACCACAGCGAGGTCATCGCGACGAAGCCCTCGGGACGGGGCGTCTCAGGCAGGCGTAGGTCGCGGAGGCGCTGGGTGAACGCGGCGAACACCGCTGGGTCAGCCAGCTCCTGCGCCGTGTGGGACTCCTCGCCGAGGACGATGAGCCCTGACCAGCGCTGGTTCTCGTCCGCGTCGCAGAACTCCTGCACGCTGGTCAGGAACGACCGTTGGTATCGCGGGTGCGGACTGGCCAATGAAGGCATGGCCCCCACCCTACGAGTAGGGCCAGTGGCAATGGCGGCGCGCGTGCAGAACGTGCTGCGTCGACGTGAATGCGGTTGTCCTGCAATGTCTTTCGTGGTGGATAAGTCTTCTGGTTGTCGACGGGGTCGGGTACACTAGGACACATGATCGACAAGTTCTCTCAGACACTCACGCTCATGCGTGAGGCCTTTGCGGACGCCCAGGCCGGGACGGCGTTCCTGCCGGCGGTGGACCTGGCCGGCGAGGTCGACGGCGCCCAGGGGTGGTCAACGCCGCCTCAGCGGTCCAGGTGATGCGGGTCGCCCAGTACGCCGCCCGCGACCAGGAGCAGGACGGGTCCGGCGCCTGGGTTGAGGTCGACCACGACCTGGGGCATGTGGGCGAGTTCGCCTCCGACAGTTTCGGGCCGATGCTGGCCATGGGTCCGGTCGCGGCGCGGCGCAGGGTTGAGACCGCCGCGATCCTGGCTTCGCGGTTGCCGGCCACCCTGGCCGCGATGAGCGCCGGGGACCTGGACCCCTGGCGGGCCACGATCATCGCCACCCAGCTGTCCGAGGCCAGCCCCGCGTCCTGCGCGGCGGTGGAGGCCCTGCTCTTTCCCGCGGTCCTTTCCGAGGCCCCCGGTGCGGTCACCAAACGGGTCCGGCGGGTCCTGGCCCGTATCGACGCCGACGCGCTACAGGTCAAAGCCGCCAAGGAACGTCTCGAGCGGTTTGTCCACGCCTACCCCTCCCACCTGCCCGGCCTGACCACCTGGGTCGCCTCCCTGCCCGCAGCGGACTGCGCGGCGTGCTGGGCCACGATCGACGACCTGGCCCACCGGATGCACGGCGACGACCCTTCCCGCACGTTGGAGCAGTGCCGGGCCGACGCCCTGGTCGACCTGATCCTGACCAACGTGAACGTGAACACCACCGTGACCTTGATGATCCCGGTCCAGACCGCGACCGTGGACGAACCCGCAGACAGCCTCGAACGCGACCTGCTGGCCCGCACCACCCAAACCGCGGGCGCTCACAGCCCCGGCCCCCGCGCTGGACAAGGTTGCTCGAACCCTCTGGCGGGCACCGACGACTTCGGCCAACCCACCCCCGAGCCCAACCCGCTGATCGAACCCTCCTGGGCGCAGATCTGCGCGATGGGCTTTGAGATCCCC
>JBBQUB010000077.1:0-11883 GCA_038212865.1 Actinomycetales bacterium | reverse complement strand
ACTTGTCTCCCCATCCCACGTGGCTCACGTCGGCTCCCTCGAGTCTTGCCAGCTTGCGGTTCTAGCGGCGCAGCGATGCTACCCCGCGGCGGCATACCAGCCATGAACAAGGACAGCTGACTCACTCAGGTTGCCGTCCATGCGAACCCAGAATCCGCCTGCCACACCAGGGCCGTATTCGGGACTGAACGATGCAGACGGACCCGGCGACCCGCCATACCCCGGACGTCTTGGGACACGTGCGGCCAGCTGAACCCGCGACCGGCCACCTGACTGCCCCGCCTCACCACCCCGCGCCCGCGCTTCCATGAGAGGTCACAAATCGACCCTCCGCCGGCACTTTTCGGTCGATTTGTGGCCTCTCACGAGGATGCAGACCAGAAACGAGTCGGCCGCTCGGCCGTTTGCCCGGCCAAGGCTCGCGGCGCGCGCACGAGCGTGCTTGTGCGCGAAGCGCTGGCCCGCCGAGAAGGTGAGGGTTGGCATGGTCGGCGCTCCGCCAATGTCCGACCTCGCTGCTACTTTTCGTTCCTCGAACGGGGGACGGAATGCGATACATCACGAGGACGGCGGAGCTGCTCTCCCCGCTCAAGACGGGCCTGGCGAGAGCGCCGCGTGGCGATCGCTCTGCGACTCACGTCATCGCGGCTCCCTTGGCACGGCCCACGTCCCCCGACGATGACGGGCTCGTGACTCTGTACTGGGGATATCCCCAATATGTTGGTGATTGGATGCCGATGAACCTTGCCAAGCCATTCGAAGTTGTCACGCCGACGGTTGACGGCGCGGTCCTCGCCGTCGTGGGCGGAGCGAACTCGGCTTTCACCGGGCGCCAGGTGCACCGTCTGGCAGGACACCACTCCGAGAGTGGCATCCGCAGGGCACTCGAACGGTTGGTGGCTCAGGGCGTGATCGATTCCGAGCGGGTGGGGGGGTCGACCCAATACCGGTTGAATCGCGACCATCTGGCAGCCCCCGCTATTGAGGCGCTCGCCAATCTCCGCTCTGAGCCCCTCGAGCGCCTTCGCGACGAGCTGCGTTCCTGGGTCACGCCGGCAGAGTTCGTGTCCTTGTTTGGTTCTGCCGCGCGGGGGAACATGCGGGTGGACAGCGACATCGACCTTTTCGTAGTCCGATCTGATGACGTCGACGTCGACGACCCGACCTGGCAGGGTCAGACTGCTCGTTTGGTGTCACTGGTCACTCGTTGGACCGGCAACGACGCCCGCATATTCGAGCTAGGCGGGTCCGAGGTGGCCACGGGGCTGGCCAACGAGGAACCAGTTCTGGCGGACATCCGTGACCAGGGCATACCTCTCGACGGTCCACCGGCATACCTTCGCAGCCTCGCCCGAAACGCGACCAACCGTGAGTGATGCGCAGTGCAGTTCAGAAACCAAGAATGGCAGGCTGGTCAAGGCTGAGCAGCCCGCCATACCGCCGGTTCTGCAAAGCCACGACCGGACACGAGGCGTGACGACGATGGCAGGGCGGCCGCGGGCGCGGCTCGGTGCCAAGATTTCGGTCCGGCAGTTTTGTCGATTGGAGCCTTACGCGTTGAGCAGTTGGTGGACTCGCTGGAACGACACTCCAACCGCTTCGCCGATGTCCCGAAGGGGCACATGGTCCTCGTCGAGCTTGCGCACCAGATCCACCGTCAACGCTGCCACTTTGCGCTCAGCATTGCGGGCCGCCTCGCGCTCAGCGTCGATCTGACGTCGACTCTCCACTAGGTCGGTCCCTTCGACGAGCATGGCCACGATGTTCACGCCCACCTGTGAGGAGGGCACGTCCAAAGTGATCGCTATAAGCGAGAGCGCCATTTCCTCGATCTCTGACAACCTGCGTGCCTGCGTGAGTCCGTCGATGGCGGGGACTTCGATCATCCACCATTTGCCTTCGCGGGACACCGTGATGTCGTACGTCTTCATCGGCTGCCTCCTTGCATTCCGTGATGGTGTTGCGCGCCTTGCGGACGACGCCGGGTGAGATGGTGCGGTGACCGTCCGGGAGTGAGAATGTGTGCTTGCCGCAGGGGCAGCCATACACCGTGTGCGATCCGTCCGTGCGAACTGAGGCCCATCCTGCGGATCGGAACTCTTTGACGATCTTGCGCGTCGGCTGCTCTGCGATCATCAGAATAGTCTAATCGACTAGACTATTTCTAGTCAAGCGGAATAGACAAAGTTGTGGATCTGGTCAACGGCCCTAGCTGCCGGCTCAACGTCGCCTATGACTCTGCACACGACGTCGGTGAGGCAATGCTGGCGGCCTATGGCCTTCGGACCGGCTCTGGTCAGGGGCAACACGCCGCTGTCGGTGAATTCCTCGAGATCATCTTCCAGTGCTCGACCCGCTGGCAATGGCACCAGGTGAACATCGGCTCGGATCAGGCGCACTCGTCATACGCGGAAAGGATGCAGGACGATGAAGGGTTGGTCCAGCCGACCGTGAGTTTTGGGGGGGGGTGTTTGAGAAAGTGTTGTCGGGTGACGTTCTCTCAAACTATGGTCAAGGCATGACCGAGATCGACGAAGCTCTCACCCGGCTTCGTGCCGGTGCACTGGCCGCTGCGCTGGAGAGCAACCACCTGGAGTTTAAGCAGGTAGATCCGTCCCCCAAACGAATGTTCGAGATTCTCGCAGATGCTGTGGTCTGCCTGGCGAACGCAGACGGCGGTCACGTCGTCCTGGGCGTGGCAGACGGGCCCGGTTCGAGTGGCTCGCTGCAAGGCGTCAGCTCCGAAATAACAGCGGAAATGGTTGTCAGAGGTATCTTCGATCGGACGCGACCGTCTTTGTCCGTCCCCATCGAGGAGCGCCTGCAGGATGGCGTCCGACTGCTCGTGATCACGGCCCCGCGAGGTGCCACCTTCTACGCCAACGCCAAAGGAACTGCGACGCGGCGGGTCGGTAACCAGTGTCAGCCTTTTCCTCCCGAAGAACAGAAGCAGGCCCTGGCTTCGCGTGGTCTTTATGACTGGTCTGCTGAGTCGTCTGGCTGTGATCAAACGTCGATCGACCCTGATGAGATGGCTCGCATGCGACGACTCTTGCGGGTGGCGGGACGGGAAGACGCGGCTAAAGCTGACGACGTTAGCCTGCTGAAGGACCTGCGTCTGATGTCACGTTCCGGCAAGATCACCAATGCCGGGCTCCTGCTGATCGGCCTTGAAGAATCGATCCAACGATCGATCGCCTCCTACGGGTACGCGTATCAGTACCGGCCGACGCCCGGCAGTGAAGCCAGCTCACGTCTGCGCGAAGCCAAGCCGATTCTGGCCGCTGTGGAACGCCTCCTTGATGCGGTCGAGATACGGCGGTCAGTCCATCCCATCAACACGACGGGGGGCGTGCAGCTTCAGCTCTACGACTACCCGAGCAGCGCTGTGCGGGAGCTCGTCGTCAACGCGTTGGTCCACCGTGACTACCAGATCGAGGGGTCCGTTGACGTAGAGCACTCCCCGGAGCAGCTCACCTTGAGCAGCCCAGGGGGCCTGGTGTTCGGTGTCACCCCTGAAAACATCCTGACCCACCCCTCCACACCTAGAAACCGGCTCCTCCTCGAGACGGTAACCATCCTCCAGGTCGCGGAACGCACCGGTCAGGGCGTCGACCGGGTCTATCGAGAGGTGCTGAGGCTGGGCAAGCCACCGCCGGACTTCCGCGATGACGGAATGCGAGTAGACGTCGTCCTCCGGGGAGGTATCGGAAATGAAGCCTTCGCGCGGTTCGTCAACACAGAGCTCGACCCCGTTCAGGCTGGTGACCTCGAGGTCCTGCTCGGACTCTCGGCACTTCGAAGCAACAAGACGTTGTCGGCTGAGGGCCTGGCACCAAGGATCCAGCGGTCGGCCTCGGAGGCGCAGGCGGTCTTGGAGCGAATGACGAATGCGGGGCTCATCGAACCCTCTCGCCGCAGCGCCCGCAGACCCTTCCCGACATACTCCTTGGCTGCCTCGTCCCTTGCAGGGATGGGACGTGCCGTGACATATCACCGTCGCGGGGCTGACGGAATCGACCAGAAGGTCGTCCAGCACGTCATCGAATACGGCCACATCACGAATCAGACGCTCCGAAGACTCTTCGATCTCAATGTCTACCAGGCTCGCGACTTGCTCCGAGACATGCAAACGCGTGAACTGCTGAGCAAGATCGACGACAAGACCGCCGGCCCTGGGGTTCGGTATGGGCCTGGGATGAAGTTCTTTGCAAAGACATCAGGGTCGAAGGACAAGTCCAGCGGGCAGTCTGTGGGCAGGCCGAAACAGGGGAAGTAAGCGGCCGAAGCGGCACAGCGCGAGACTGCGAGTTTGAGAAAGTTTGAGAAAGTGTTAGCTCGTGACGCCATCTCAAACTATGGGGGCTAGGCCGGTTCTCGACGAGCGGGTTCTCGACGAGCACGCAGTGCCGAGGACCAAGGCTGAAACAGGCGCGAAGTGAGCCCACAGCCGCCGTCCCCTCAACGGCCCGCTCCTGGGTGAGGTCGATATATGTGAGGTCGATATATCGGGAGTAATTCCCCTGGAAGGCTTCCTCCCGAACGCTCCGCGGCCGCATCCCGGTCTCACCGACCAAGAATGGCTCCTTGTCGTACAGGACTCCTGAGGCGTAGCCGACGGCGGCGTCGCAAGCCAGGCACTCGTCATACCGCCGGCTTTGGACAGCAACCCGGAGTTTGATCCCGGTTCCCTTGGTGGCTGGTCATCGTTGCCAACACGGCCACTTGGGCTCCTGAACGACTTGCCCGCCTCATCTCTGTGCTTCGCAGTCGGTCTGGTTGAGCCTCGAAGATGATGTGTCAAGGAATACTTGTTTTTGAGCAAGATTTCATGGACCCGCGATATAGCGACGTACCGCCAACCCACCTGCGGACACCAACCCGCGACGCTTTGGTCGTCTGGAAGACCACCGCGGTACCAGCAGGGCGACGGCGACTGGCTTGGCCGTCTCAGATCACCATCGGCGTGCAGGCACCCTCATGGTCGTTGATCCCACCCAACGTTACATGTAACATTGGGCTATGGCATCCACCCGCGACCGCGTAAGTCAACACCGAGAGCGGCTACGGCGGCAGGGGCTCCGGCCTGTGCAAATTTGGGTGCCCGACGTTCGGGCCCCTGAGTTCGTGGCCGCCGCACACGAGCAATCGGTCGCCATCGCTGCGAGCGAGTTCGAGGCTGAGGATCAGGCGTTCGTGGATGCGATCTCCTCGGAGGAGACCGACGCAAAGGCAATCTGAGTGAGGCGTGGTGATGTCTACACCGCCGCCGCGCGAGGCACGTACACCGGGAAACCGCGTCCAGTAGTGATCGTGCAAGATGACCGCTTCGATGCGACCGGATCGGTGACGGTGTGCCCGCTGACCACCGATCCGCTCGAGGCACCGTTGACACGTATCTATATGGAACCGTCGTCGATGAACGGGCTAGATCACGGAAGCAGCCTGATGGTGGACAAGGTGACGACAATGCCGCGAGCCAACCTCCAGCAACACCTTGGCCGCCTGGCTGAAGCGGACCTGATACGGCTCAATCGCGCGTTGATCGTGTTTCTCGGGTTAGTCAGTTGAGTTGAGTCGGGGCATTTCGCGTTTCCGGTTCGGGGTAGTGGAGCTCCAAAATCTGCATGCCTGAAAGGTCTCGCATCGGGCGCGCGAACCATCTTTACGGATGGGTGTCTCGGCCGCTCGCGCCCACGGAGCCATACCGCGAGCACTGAACGCTGCGCTTGCCGCCGCTCCGGCCCGGCATGATCCGATCACGCTTCTCGACCGTTCCGCCACGGTGAGGTTCGTCAGACGCAATACCGCCGCACTTGATGTCGAGTCGATCAGCACCGACCTGGGGCGGGCCTTGGTCACGTCCCTCGAACAGACCGTGCTGGACCTAGCGCGCAGGCAGCCGATAGGGGTTGCCGAAGACCAGATCGCTCAGGCGCTACGCGCGCTGCTCCCTCGCTGTGACCAGGAGGTCCACGACGAGCTGGCCGCCCAGCAGCGCCTCGTGTCCGCGCTCGAGCGTGCCCAAGCCTGGGCACGATGACCCATCCGACCGGACTCGACCCTGTCGAAGCCGCGACCATGGCCGCGGTGGCGGCCTCTGAGCGACGCGGGAGGGGTCCAGTTCATGACACCCCGAGAGCCCGACGCGGTGGCAACCCCCGCGGGAGGCGACATTCCAGGGCGAATTTGGAATGTTCTGACCGTGGCTTGACCCAACTTTAACGATTCCTTGACGCTGCCTTGACCAACTGTGCCACCCTTTGAGCAGTCATCACCAACAGTGTTGGCTATCACTTCAAGGGCCACCTGACTCTGAGCTGGCCGGGGCGGGGGCAATCATGGAGATCTCACGGCGAAGCATCCTCGGGGCAGGCGCAGTCGTCGGCGCGGGGGTGCTCCTGCCCTTGAAGCCTGCAACCGCCGCCAACGCCGCCCTTCCCCAGCACTTCGAGGCCCACGAGCGCCCCTGGCATCCCAGCCCGCTGGTTGAGCCCTTCACCGAGTCGCTGCCGACGCTGAGCGAGATGGGCGTCATCGACGCCACCCGCGGCCGCAGCGCCAAGATCACCATGGTCAGGGCTACCACCCACGAGTTTCGTAGCGGAACCCCCGTGCCGACGTTCGCGTACAGGGCTGAGGGCGGCACTCAGGACTATCTCGGCCCGGTCATCATCGCCAGGCGAAACGTCCGATTCAAGCTCACCGTGGTCAACGATCTCGACGATCACCCACTGGCCGACTCCATCGATATGGCAGTCATGGGCGCCGTCCCTGGCGATATTGAGGCCCCTCGCTCGGCCCTGCATCTGCACGGCGGCAACACCGCCGCGGCCTTCGATGGCGACCCGCTGGACTTCTTTCCCAACCCCGAACGCAAAGACTTCAAGGACGACACGCACACCTACACCTATGAGAACACCCAGGAGGCAGCCGGCCTCTGGTACCACGACCACGCGCTGGGAATCACCCGGCTCAATGTGGCGGCGGGACTGGCCGGCGGCTATCTGATTCGCGACGAGAATGACCCCGGCGATGGTTCCCGCCTGCCGGCACCGCCGTACGAGGTGCCGCTGATCGTCCAGGACCGCGCGTTCAACGCGGACGGCACCATGTTCTATCCACCAGCGCCGTGGGAGCCTGAGTTCTTCGGCGACCAGGCCACTGTCAACGGCAAGATCCAGCCCAATCTGGACGTCAACCGCGGGAAGTACCGGTTCCGCGTCCTGAACGGGTCGAATGCCCGCTTCTACAACTTCAGGTTCGAGTGTGGCGGCCGGACCCTGAAATTCCTCCAGATCGGCACGGACGGAGGTCTGCTCGACAGCCCCGTCAGTCTCAGGTCCCTGCTACTGGCGCCCGGAGAGCGAGCCGACCTCGTGGTCGACTTCGGACATCTCAGGCCAAACACTCATGTCGTTCTCACCAACGATGCACCGGCGCCATTTCCATTCGGCGATGAGGTCATTCTCGACAAGATCATGCAGTTCACCGTGACCAGGGCCACTGGGTGGACGAAATCACTCACCCCGCGAACAAGTCTGCGGTCCAGGACTGCACCCATCACCCGTCTGGAGCACCTCAAGGTCGACAAGACCCGAAACATGAGCCTGGTCGAGGTCCAAGGAGATGATGGCCCGCTCATGGTGCTGATGAACAACCAGACCTTTGACCACACGATCATGGATCCCCACATGGTGAAGAGCAACGCACTCGAGGAGTGGGTGATCATCAACACCACGGGCGACGCCCACCCGATGCACCTGCACTTCGCCCAGTTCCAGATCATGAGCCGGCAGGAGTTCGACAGCGACCAGTATGCCCTCGACATGGGTTACGTCGACGACGACGGCAACAGCATCGGGCCGGCCGAAAATGGGAGCTTCCCACCCCCGGTTGACGTCACCGACTACTTGGTCGACGGATCAAGGCGGCGCCCAGATGCCAACGAGATGGGGTGGAAGGACGTGGTGGTGACGCTGCCTGGGGAGGTCACCCGGATCAGGATCCCCTTCGGCCCCCAGGCCGTGCCCAACCGTTGGCCGCGTCGCGGCTACCTGCCGATGGCGATCGGCGCCGCCCACAAGGGCGACTACGTGTCGCACTGTCACATCCTGGAGCATGAGGAGAACGACATGATGATGCGGTTCACGATCGAGTAGACGATTCCCGGAACGAGCGGATGCCCCAGAGCCTTCGAGCCGCTCGTCTATCTGTTGACGCGATGATATTATCGCGTTTTGTGAGAACCATGCCACCGGCGCTGCTGCCGGTCCTGCGCTCAGACACCCAAGGTGAGATCCTCGCATTACTGCTCTTGTCACCTGGCGACGAACACAGCCTCAGCGACATTCGGCGCCGAGTCGGCGTGCCGTTCTCTGTCGTCCATCGCGAGGTCACGAGACTGCTGGACGGTGGCCTGCTCCTGGAGCGCGCCGTCGGGCGGGCCAGGCTCGTGCGAGCCAACCCGGAATACCCACTGCTTCGCCCGCTGACCGAGATGCTCCAGGCCGCTTACGGCCCCGTCCCCGTGCTGACCAACCTCCTACACAGCCAGCGCGGCGTCCGCGAGGCATACATCTTCGGCTCGTGGGCTGCCCGCCGCGCCGGGGTGAGCGGGCCACCGCCACGCGACATCGACGTCCTCGTTGTCGGAGACACTCCACAACGCGATCTGCACACCCTTGGCACGTTGGCGAGCAAGGAACTCGGACAGGAGGTCAACATCACCCGAGTCGACCCGATCGTGTGGCGCGAGCAGACCGACCCCTTCGTGAAGACCGTGCGATCCCGGCCGATAACTGCCATCCCCCTGGACCAAGACAGCGAGGAATGAGCCGTGGCCAGCATCATCCGATGGGAGCAGGGTCGAGCCGACCTCGACGCGCAAGGCCCCCTTGCGTTGCTCCGCAAGAGGGACTAGCGTACCGTGATGACCAAGCCACAGAGGCGAACCGAAATCGTGAGAACGCTCCGTGACAACGGATGCGAGCCACTGCGCAACGTGGGCGGACACGAAATCTGGGGATGCCCCTGCGGCAAGCACACGGCACCGCTCCCGAACCATCGGGAGGTGACCGCTGGAGTGGTACGAAGCCTCAGCAAACAGATGGCCTGCCTACCGAAGGGATGGCTGAAATGAGTGCGTATTCAGCAACTGCGACCCGCGAGGGCCGCTGGTGGGTCATCTATGTCGACGGCGTCGGCGTCACCCAGTCACGCACCCTGGCCGAGGCTAACACCTGGGCGCAGGGGCTCGTGGAGGCTGTCACTGGCGAAACCGGTGCAGACGTGACCGTTACCCCCTTGCTGCCGGATGGCACCATCGATCGGGTTCGCCATGCCCAGACCGTAACGGCCCGTGCCGATGCCGAACTCCGGGCCGCTGCCGGGGAAATCCGTGAAGCTACCCGGAAACTGCTCGAGATGGGCATGTCTCAGCAGGATGTGGCGGCCATCATTGGCGTCTCCCGACAGCGGGTGTCCCAACTGCTCAAAGCGAAAGTGGATTAGCGCACCAACGAGGTCGTCGTCATCCGCGAGGGTCCCGGGTGGACTCCTCAGCGGTCGAGCCCGACCCGGGTCGACCAGGCTCTCGCATTGGTCCTTGACGTGTAGTCCAGCACCACGGGCGTCCGTGACCAGGGCACACCCATTGACGGTCCAACTGCACCCACACCCGCACTCGCTGGCCATGAAAGGTCAGAAATCGACCCTCCGAGGGCCGTTTTCAGTCGATTTGTGACCTCTCACGAGCTGGTGAGCTGCGCGCTCAAGGGAGGCACCCGTCATACCCGGGGGAGGCTCATTCGCACGCGATCCCGTCATGGTCGCGGTCCAGCTTGCTCGCATAGCCGGGTTCACCGCGCATGATCGGCGCGGCACCAGCTGCCCGGGCCGCGGTGCAGTTGTCGTAGTAGACGCCCGATGCCGGCGGCGCCACCTTGACCGGGGCGGGGGCTGCCTGGACGGGGGCGGGCGCCGCCTGGACAGGGGCGGCTGCGCGCTGGACCGGGGAGCGGGGTAGCGCCGCAACAGTCGGCGCGGAGCCCGGCCCCGGCAAGGCCATCGTCGGGCAGGTGGTGAGGACGCGGGTCATCGCGTCTCGCTCGGCGGCCGTGACCCAGACGCCGTACTTCCCTTTGACCGCAACCTGTTTGGCGACGTAGGTGCATCGGTAGGACTTGTTAGGTGGCAGCCAGGTGGCGGTGTCCCCGTCGCCCTTGGACCGGTTGGCTGAGGCGTCCACGGCCAGCAGGTTGAGCGGGTCGTTGGCGAGGGCGAGCCGCTTGCCGGCCGGCCACCTCGCGGCGCCCTTCTGCCAGGCATCCGAGAGCGCGACGACGTGGTCGATGTCGACCTCGCTGGCACCGCCATAGACGAACCGGATGGACGTGCCGGTGTAGGGGTCGGGGGCCAGGGTGCCGGCCAGGACCTTGCAGGCGTTCTTCATCTGCCTGCTGCGCAGGTCGCGGGCCAACATGTCGTTGCGGGTGTCGCAGCCGTTGCGGTTGGTGTCGAACCAGGCCTGACCGAACTGGTCACGGCTGTAGCCGGTCTTCGGTGCGCGACCCCTGACGGTCAGTGCCGCGACGGCGGCCAGTGCGGTTCCGCGGCGGGCCGGCGCAACAGCCGCGGGCGTGGCGACGGGGGCGGGCCGCGAGGTCAGCGTCGGTGCAGCTGTCGTCCTTCTTGCCGTCGCGGCTACCGATTGGGCTGCCGCCTCGGCTTTCGCCGCAGCGCGGTCCAGGGCTGCGGCAGCATCGACTGCCGAGTCTGCTGTGCGCTGCGAGTCTGCTGTGCTCTGAGCGTCGCTGCCCGCCGTCGCGCTCACTGCCTCGGTGCCGTCCCCCTGGCATCCGGTCAACAACGCGGCGATCAACACCGCCTCCAGGGCGCTGGAAGCGGGCTTGAGCTTGAGCATGTGGTCCTCCGGTTGGCTGCGTTCGTGACGATAGACCCGGATCACCAAGGCCGGAGGCGTTTTGCCCGAACCCGCCGAACGCGGCCCAACCCTCTCGGATCGTGCCTTTCGGACCCGCCGCCCTTGGGGGGCGACATGCGCGCTCGGCGCAGGCACTCGCCATACGGCCCAGGCACTCGCCATACGGCCCGCCAGGGACCAACCCGACGGCCACCGGTCGGAGCCGGCTGGACAGCTGAGCCAGGTCACGGTCCAAGCAGCCCGAGCGGGATCACCGCGATGCCGTCACGGCGGCGGTATGCGCTCGGCCCGGTCGTCAGGACGGCGGCGTCGAGCAGCTGGTCGCCCAGCTGCTCACGGGCCCACAGCAGGTTGTGGACATCGCGTGAGTCGACGGTGGCCGACAGCGTGACCTCGAGCGCCACGACCGCGCCATCGGCACGTTCGACGATCAGGTCGACCTCGTGCCTGCCCTGTTCGAGTCGCAGGTGGGACACGGCAGCATCCGCTGCCGCGGCGAACACGCGCACGCTGAGAGCGGCCAGTGACTCGAACAAGGCCCCCAGGAACGTGCCGTCGCCAGGGGTTGCGCCCGGGCCGGCGCCTTCGAGCAGCTTGGCACGGCTGATGCCGATCAGGCGGGCCGCCAGCGCAGGGTCTGCCAGGTGGTGCTTGGGCGCCTGGGTGAGCCGCCTGAGGTGGTTTCGCCCAGGTGACCAGGCGTCCAGGTCGTCCAGGATGCGCAGCCGGGTGAGCACGTCGATGTATGGGGCAGTGGTGCCCCTGGCCGGTTTGGAATCCGCTCCGGGCGAGGCGGCGTTGCGTATCTTGTCCCAGGAGCAGGTGGTGGCGGTCGCGGCGGCATAGGCGCGCAGCCACGCCCGCAGCGTGCCGGGTCGGCGCACCTTCAGGCCGGCCTCCTCCATGTCGGCGTCCACGATCCTGGTCAGGTAGCCGTC
>JBBQUB010000076.1:0-11908 GCA_038212865.1 Actinomycetales bacterium | reverse complement strand
CGCCAGACGTCCGGCGAGCTCCTCGGAGTCGACCTCGTTGCGGGCGCAGCCCAAGGTCACCAGAGCCACGGTGCGCCGTCTGCTGGCGGCCGGCAAGGCGGTGGAGGTCGCTTGAGTCACTGAGGTCATTGCCCCCATGGTAGGTCGGCTGCGGTTGAATGACCGCATGCCCGCACCCACGCCAGACACCCTCACCCGCGTCACCGACCTGCTGGGGAGCCACCCACTGATAGACGGACACAACGACCTGCCCTGGGAGGCGCGCGAGCAGTCGGGCTACGACTTTGACCGGCTGGACCTCTCGACCCGCCTGGCCACCACGCACACAGACCTGCCACGGCTGCGGGACGGAGGCGTTGGCGCGCAGTTCTGGTCGGTCTGGGTGCCCTCCACGCTGTCCGACGGCCTGGCGGTCATCCAGACGCTGGAACAGATCGATGCCGTGCACCAGATGGTCGGTCGGTATGGCGACCGGCTGGGTTTCGCCCGCAGCGCGGACGAGCTGGAGGCCGTCTTCGCGTCCGGGCGGATCGCCTCGCTGATCGGGGCCGAGGGCGGCCACTCGATCGGCTGTTCCCTGGCCGCGCTGCGGATGCTGCACGTGCTCGGGGTCCGCTACCTGACGTTGACCCACAACGACAACGTCCCGTGGGCCGACTCGGCCACCGACCAGCCAGTCACCGGCGGCCTCTCGGCCTTTGGCGTCGAGGTGGTGCGCGAGATGAACCGCATCGGCATGCTCGTCGACCTCTCGCACGTCTCAGCCGACACCATGCGCCATACCCTGGCGCTCAGCGAGGTGCCGGTCATGTTCTCGCACTCCTCGGCAAGAGCGGTCTGCGACGTGCCGCGCAACGTCCCTGACGACGTGCTGGAGACCCTGAGTGAGAAGGGCGGCGTCTGCATGGTGACGTTCGTGCCCGAGTTCATCTATCCCGTTGCCGCCGTGTGGGCCCAGGAGGCTGAAGCCGCGGCGCTCGAGGCCGGCGTCAAGGCCACGGACCACATCGCCTTCGGCACGTTCTCCGCCAGATACCGCAAGCACCACCCGAAGCCCCTCGCGACGATCAGCCACGTCGTCGCGCACATCGAGCACGTTCGCGAGGTGGCCGGTGTCGACCATGTCGGCATCGGCGGCGACTACGACGGAACCGAGGATCTGCCACTGGGTCTGGAGGACGTCAGCGGCTATCCGCGGCTGTTCGCCACCCTGGCCGATCGCGGCTGGACCGACCAGGACCTGGTCAAGCTGGCCGGCGGCAACATCCTTCGGGTCATGCGCGAAGCCGAGGCGGGCGCCCGCGACCTGCAGGGCACCCGTGGACCCAGCCTCGCGACATACCAGCAGCTCGACGGGAAGGACAAAAAGGCGCGGCCCAAGGAGAGCTGAACCCGGCTGGCTGGGGCCCAACCGGTTGCCTGGAGAGCTAGACCCGGTTGCGCGCGTTGGTGAGTCCGACCAACCGGGCCACCACCAGGGCGAGATTCAACATGCCGGCGATCTGCTCGATCTTGACGAATGACCGGGCGTGCGACAGGACTGGCACGACGTCGGGGATCCGAGGATCTGCCCGGCGAGCAGGACGCCGCTGGGATGGGCTTTGGCCGCGCGGTACCAGTCAGACATGGCGCCCACCTTTTGCATTCGAACCTTCAGTCGCGCCGTCCGTTGCGGGTGAGCGACCAGGCATCCTCGCCGTCCTCGTCCTCTTGGTAACCCTCTGGCGCCAGCGAGTCGCGGGTCGGACCGCCCAGCGGCGCCTCAGTGATCGGCCCGGTTGCACTGTCGTTCAGCGGGTCGAGGCGAGCAGTGGCCGGCAAGGCCTCACCGTCATAGATCGGGTCGGGGTCGGGGACCTCCTCGCCGCGCATCAGCGCAAGGGTGGTCGGCAGGTCGTCCGACTTGACCAGGACGTCGCGGGCCTTTGAGCCCTCGGACGGACCGACCACCCCACGGGACTCGAGCAGGTCCATGAGCCGGCCGGCCTTGGCGAAGCCGACGCGCAGCTTGCGCTGCAGCATCGAGGTCGAGCCGAACTGCGTCGTGATGACGAGCTCGGTGGCCTGGAGCAACAGGTCCAGGTCGTTGCCGATGTCGTCCTCGACCACCTTCTTCGCCCCGACCACGATGACGTCCTCGCGATAGGTCGGCTTGAGCTGGGCCTTGACGTGCTTGACCACTGCCTGGATCTCGGACTCGGTGACCCAGGCACCCTGCACCCGCATCGGTTTGGAGGAGCCCATCGGCAGGAACAGCGCGTCACCTTGACCGATGAGCTTCTCGGCACCGGCCTGGTCCATGACGACCCGGGAGTCGGTCAGTGACGAGGTGGCGAACGCCATCCGGGAGGGGACGTTGGCCTTGATGAGACCGGTCACGACGTCGACCGAGGGGCGCTGCGTAGCCAGCACCAGGTGGATGCCGGCCGCCCGGGCCAGCTGGGTGATCCGGACGATCGAGTCCTCGACGTCCCTGGGCGCGACCATCATCAGGTCGGCGAGCTCGTCGACAATGATCAAGAGGTAGGGGTAGGGGTGGATGACCCGCTCGGATCCGGGCAGCGGCTTGATCTTGCCTGCCCTGACCGCCTTGTTGAAGTCGTCGACGTGTTTGAACCCGAACGCCGCGAGGTCGTCGTAACGGGTCTCCATCTCGCGGACCACCCACTGCAGGGCCTCGGCGGCCTTCTTCGGGTTGGTGATGATCGGCGTGATGAGGTGCGGAATCCCCTCGTAACCGGTCAGCTCGACCCGTTTGGGATCCACCAGGATCATCCGCACTTCATCGGGCGTCGAGCGCATCAGGATCGAAGTGATCATCGAGTTCACGAAGCTGGACTTGCCGGAGCCGGTGGCGCCCGCCACGAGCAGGTGCGGCATCTTGGCGAGGTTGGCGATGACATAACCGCCCTCGACGTCCTTGCCGACGCCAACCACCATCGGGTGCTCGTTGCTGCGCGCCGCCTGGCTGCGCAACACGTCGCCGAGGCTGACCTTCTCGCGGTCGGCATTGGGGATCTCGATTCCGATCGCGGACTTGCCGGGGATCGGGCTCAGGATGCGGACGTCAGCCGAGGCAACGGCATAGGCGATGTTCCTGGACAGTGCCGTGACGCGTTCGACCTTGGTGCCCGAACCGAGCTCGATCTCGTAGCGGGTGACTGTCGGACCGCGGCTGAAACCAGTGACCTGCGCGTCGATGTCGAACTGGTCGAGCACCTCGGTCAGGACGTCGACCACATGGTCGTTGGCGGCGCTGCGCAGCTTGTGTGGGCGGCCGAGCTCCAGCAACGCGTTGTCGGGAAGCGTGTAGGTGATGTCGCCGTCAAGTGCTAGCTGTTCAACCCGTTGGGGCATCGGGGTCGTGGGCGGTGGCTCAAGGGTGGCCTTGGCGGTGGGGCCACCTCCTGCCTGCGCGGCGATGCCGGTCTCGGAGGAGCCGTCGCCGGGTGCGAGGACGCCTGGAGACGTCGGCCGCTTCTGGCCGGGCCGGAACGCTGCAGCAGCCTTGGCCTTCGCCACGATGGCGGCCTGTCGAAACGCCTCGTCCCCATCAAAGGGTCCGTCGCCCTGTGGCCCCGGACGGCGACGCCTCGTTGCCTGGTGGTCTTGGTCGCCGGTGCCGCCGGGAGCCTGGGTCTCGCGGGGACGGCGCAGCCACCGGTCGCGCAGCTCGCCCAGCCGCTGCGGAACCATGTGGACCGGTGTAGCCGTCATGACCAGAATCCCGAACAGGCCGACCAGCACCAGCAAGGGGATGGCCCCCCACGTCTTGACGGCGGCAACGATGGGACTGGAGGCCAGGAAGCCGATGATGCCACCGGCATCGCGCATAGCGAGTGCGCCGTCAGGAGGGCTGGGCAGTCCGACAGAGATGTGGACCAGTCCGGCAGTGGCGACCGTCAGTGCCGTGGTGCCGATCGTGACCCGGTTCGTCGAAGCCTGGTCACCGGGGGCACGCAACAGCCGGATAGCGAACAGCAGCAAAGCGATCGGGACTGCATAAGCAACCCGGCCGAAGGTCCCGGCGACAACGGTATGAATGACATCACCGGCCGTGCCCTTGAGCCCCCACCACTCTCGGGCGGCAACCACGACGGCAAGTCCCAGCAGGAAGAAGCCGATGCCGTCACGACGGTGTTCGGGCTCGAGGTCGCGGGCACTGTGCCCGATCCGGCGGACGGTCCCTCCGGCGACGTGGGCCATGCCCATCCAGGTGCCACGGATCGCCCTCAGCGGCCACGACAGGCCGGAGCGTCTGGACCTCGATGTTGAACGCCGGGCTGCCGGTTTGCGTGGTGCGCCCCGACCGTTGCGTCCAGCGGCCGGGCGTGACGCATTGGCGCGGCCCGCCGACTTCGGACGCGCGGCAGGGGAAGACGTACGAGTCGCCACATTGGTAAGGCTACGGGAAAGACACTCCGGTATCACGTGTCACACGCGCTCCAGGCGCACCAAAAAAGGGTCGTCACGGTCACCCCCGGTCTAGGGACCTCGGGGAGACAGCCGGGACCAGACTGCCGTGTGGTCGGTGCCCGGCAGCTGAACCACACCGGCATCGACGACGTCCAGCCCACGCACCAGGACGTGGTCGAGCTGGATGAACGGACGGAGCAGACGGCGACCTTGAGGCCAGGTCCGAACCCAGCCCTGGCCGGCTGCCCGGTGCGCGTCGGTCATGGTCCCAGCGACCCGGCGAAAGGCCGGATGGCCCGCTGACGAGTTGAAGTCACCCGCCATCACCAGCGGCTCGTCGACCGGTTGCCGTTCGCGCCAACGCTGAAGGTCGCCCAAACTGGAGCGCCAGTCCGCGGATCCCCAGGGACTCGGTGGCAGCGAGTGAACCGCCCGCAGCACCACATCTCCGGCCGGGCGGTGGACCAAGACGACCGGCTCGTCGAACCTGTCGAGAGATGTCTGACCGAGGCCAGAATCCATTAACGACAACGGAATTCGACTACGGATAATCGTTCCTGAGGCGCCCTCGCGCGATCGCCCAGCCGACTCCGGCAGGAGAGCGTCTAAGCCCGCGGCCTGGAGCCGTTCGACAGCGGCAGGGGTGATCTCAAGGAGCACCAGCACATCCACTCGATGCTCTCGCGCGGCGGTCACGACCGAACGTGCGTCCGCGCCGCCATACTCCAGGTTTGTGCTCATGACCACGAGGTCGTCGGGAGTCGGCGACACCGTGTGTCGCAGCAGCGACGGCACAGCGAGCGCCAGGCAGACGGCCAACAAGATTCCCGCGGCGGCGCTGATGGGCCATCGTCTCGTAGCCACGGCGATGACCACGAGAACCGCCACCGCAACCCCCGTCACCGGCACGATCGACTGCAGCACCGTGACCAAGCCGACGGTGCTGTCGACCCATCGCAGTCCGATGAGCGGCACAGTAAGCACGACGCCGAGCCAGAGCAGGACGCTGAGCGGCCGCCCCCCGAAGTCCTTCACCCGCGGCATCCTGTCACGTCGGCAGTACCCGTTGGCAGACATGGCGATTGGTGGCTGCGGTCACTCCGCCGACCACTCGTCATACCCACGGGTCCGGACACCGTTTGACCTGTCAGTGAGGTCGAGGCGGTATGCCGGGTGCCTCGCTATGCGTCGATGACGATCGGGATGATCATCGGTCGACGGCGCAACCGCCCGCCGACCCACGAACCAACCGTCCGACGGATGATCTGCTGCAGCTGGAAGGAGTCGGCGACCCCGTTGCTGGCCGCATCGGCCAAGGCCTGCTCGAGCTTGGGCAGCACCTGGTCGAAGATGTCCTGGTCCTCGGCAAAGCCGCGCGCCTGGATCTCGGGCCCGGCAGCGATCTTTCCAGTCGCGGCGTCGCGCACGACGATGATCGTGATGAAACCCTCGTCGCGAAGGATCCGTCGGTCCTTCAGCAGTGCCTCGGTGGTCTCGCCCACTGATGAGCCGTCGACGTAGACGTATCCGCAGGGCACAGCACCCACGATGTTCGCGACCCCATTGGCCAGGTCGACGACCACACCATCCTCAGCCAGCACGACTCGGGCCCGGGGGACGCCGGTCTTGACTGCCAGCTCGGCATTGGCCACGAGGTGGCGCCACTCGCCATGGACCGGCATGACGTTGCGCGGTTTGACGATGTTGTAGCAGTAGAGCAGCTCGCCGGCGCTAGCGTGGCCCGAGACGTGAACCTTGGCGTTGCCCTTGTGCACGACGTCGGCGCCCAGTCGCATGAGGCCGTTGATGATCCGGTAGACGGCGTTCTCGTTGCCGGGGATCAGCGAGGATGCGAGCAAGACGGTGTCGCCCACACCGACCTCGATCTTGTGGTCCCGGTTGGCCATTCGGGAGAGCGCAGCCATCGGCTCACCTTGAGAGCCGGTGCAGATCAGGACGATCTTGTTGTCCGGATAGTCGGTCAGCTTCTTGAGGTCGACCACGACGCCCGGCGGCACCTTGAGGTAGCCGAGCTCCTCGGCGATGCCCATGTTGCGCAGCATCGAGCGGCCGACCATGGCAACCTTGCGACCGTCGGCATGCGCCGCGTCGAGCACCTGCTGGACGCGGTGGACGTGCGAGGAGAAGCAGGCGACGATGACGCGGCGCCGCGCGTTGCGGAACACGTTCTCGATAGCGGGGGTGAGCTCGCGCTCGGAGGTGGTGAAACCCGGCACCTCGGCGTTGGTCGAGTCGGTCATGAACAGGTCCACGCCCTCCTCGCCGAACCGGGCGAAAGCCCGCAGATCCGTGATCCGGTTGTCCAGAGGCAGCTGGTCCATCTTGAAGTCGCCGGTATGCAGGATCGTGCCGCCAGGGGTGCGGATGAAGACCGCCAGCGCGTCTGGGATCGAGTGGTTGACGGCAGCAAACTCGCAGTCGAACGCTCCGAGCTTCTCGCGCTGGCCCTCGGTGACAGTGAGGGTGTAGGGCTTGATCCGGTGTTCCTTGAGCTTGGCCTCGATCATCGCCAGCGTCAGGGTCGAACCGATCAACGGGATGTCGGCCTTGAGCCGCAGGAGGTAGGGCACGGCGCCGATGTGGTCCTCGTGACCGTGGGTGAGCACGATCGCGTCGATGTCGTCGATGCGGTCCTTGATGTACTCGAAGTCCGGCAGGATCAGGTCGATACCGGGGTGGTGGTCCTCGGGGAAGAGCACGCCACAGTCGACGATCAGCAACCGTCCGGCGTACTCGAAGACGGTCATGTTGCGGCCGACCTCGCCCAGACCACCAAGTGGTATGACGCGGACGGCGTTCTTCGCCAGCCGGGGTGGGGCGGTCAGCTCGGGATGGGGATGGCTCAATTCAGTCCTGACTGCTCAAGACCCTCTCGCACTCGGGCGAGCTGGTCGGTGGTGGCTGCGACCAACGGCAGACGCACGGCCGCCGTGGCGATGAGGCCCCGATCGTGCAGTGCAGACTTGACCATGATCGCGCCTTGGGTGATGTGCATGACGGCATTGACCGCGGGGATCAGCTGCCGGTGGATCTCGATCGCTCGCGCGAGGTTGCCATCGACGACGGCGGCGACCATCTCTGCATACTGCCTGCCGGCCAGGTGACCGACGACGCTGACGATGCCCACCGCGCCCTGGGTGAGGTGGGCGAGGTTGAGGACGTCGTCCCCGGAGTACCACTGCAGGTCCGTCTGTGACATGACCTCGCTCGCGGCGAACAGGTCGCCCTTGGCGTCCTTGACGGCGACGATGCGCGGGTGGTCAGCCATCCGCAGGAGTGTCTGGGTGTGAATTGGTATGCCGGTACGTCCCGGGATGTCGTAGACGATCACCGGCAGGTCGGTTGCGTCCGCCACCGTGGTGAAGTGCGCGAGGACACCTTCCTGGGGCGGCTTGTTGTAGTACGGCGTCACGACCAATAGACCCTGGGCACCGGCCTTTTCGGCGGCCCGGGCGATCTCGACCGCGTGGGCGGTGTTGTTGGAGCCCGCTCCGGCGATGATATGTGCGCGGTGGCCGACGGCCTCGACGACGACGCGTACGAGGTCGACCTTCTCGGCGTCGGTCGTGGTGGGCGACTCCCCGGTGGTGCCGTTGACGACCAGTCCGTCGTGCCCGTTGTCGACCAGGTGCGCGGCGAGTCCTTGGGCGGCTGTCAGGTCCAGGGTCCCATCGGAGTTCATCGGGCTGACCATGGCCGTGAGGACTCGACCGAAGAGGGGTGCACTAGGCATGGGGCCACGATATCGCCCTCACCGGTGCGGCCCGAAAACAACGATGGTGTCGATGAGCGCCATTCCAGGGGCCTGACCCAGGTTCTGGCGAGTGTTACGTTTCCTTCGTGCGTCAGTATCTGGACCTTCTCAGCCACGTCCTTGAGAACGGGACCCCCAAGGGCGACCGTACGGGCACCGGCACCCTGAGCGTCTTCGGCCACCAGCTCCGCTTCGACCTCGCGCAGGGCTTCCCCGCCCTGACTACCAAGAAGCTGCACATGAAGTCGGTCGTCGGTGAGCTGATCTGGTTCCTGCGCGGCGACACCAACGTGCGGTGGCTGCAGGAGCGGGGCGTCCGGATCTGGGACGAGTGGGCCGATGAAGATGGTGAGCTCGGCCCGGTCTATGGGCACCAGTGGCGCTCCTGGCCGACTCCTGATGGCCGCTCCGTGGACCAGATCGCCGCGGTGATCGAGTCGATCCGCACCAACCCGGACTCGCGTCGGCACATCGTCAGCGCCTGGAACGTCGCCGACATCGAGAGCATGGCCCTGCCGCCGTGCCACACGATGTTCCAGTTCTACGTCGCCGACGGCCGGCTCTCCTGCCAGCTCTACCAGCGCTCTGCCGACATCTTCCTGGGCGTGCCGTTCAACATCGCCTCGTACGCGCTGCTGACGATGATGGTTGCGCAGGTCTGCGAGCTAGAGCCCGGCGACTTCGTCCACACCCTCGGCGACGCGCACCTCTACGTCAACCATCTCGACCAGGCCCGCCTCCAGCTGACCCGTGAGCCCCGGGCCCTCCCCCAGCTGCGGATCAACCCTGACCGCAAGGGGATTGACGATTTCGTCGAGTCTGACATCGAGCTGGTGGGCTATGACCCGCACCCCGGCATCAAGGCCCCGATCGCCGTATGACGATCACCGTGCTTGCCGCTGTGGGCGCCAATCTCGTGATTGGGCGTGACGGCACCATGCCGTGGCACCTGCCGCAGGATCTCGCCCATTTCAAGGCCACCACGATGGGTCACACCATGGTGATGGGGCGCAAGACCTACGAAGCTATCGGCCGCGCGCTACCGGGCCGCCGCACGATCGTCATCACCCGCCAGCAGGATTGGCACGCCGCCGGTGTCGAGGTGGCTCACTCGTTGGCAGAGGCCTTTTCGCTGGCGGGGCCGACCGAGGTCTTCGTCGTCGGCGGCGGTGAGGTCTATCGCGAGGCCATGCCGTTCGCCGACCAGATGATGCTGACCGAGATCGAGCAGTCGCCCGAGGGAGACGCCTTCTTCCCCGCGTTCGGGCCCGACCACTGGCAGGAAACCGCCCGCGATGCGCAGGACGGGTTCGCGTTCGTCACCTACGCCCGTCGCCAGCCCCGCTGATCTTGCTCGCTAACCAAGGTTTGCCGTAGGTCAGGCGTCGTAGTCGAGCGCGACCGTCGCCGTGATGGGGTGCGACTGACAGGCCAGCACGATGCCGGCAGCAACCTCCTCGGGCTCGAGGGCGTAGTTGCGGTCCATCCGCACCTCGCCCTCGACCAGGCGGGCCCGGCAGGTGCCGCACACCCCGCCGGTACAGCTGAAGGGCGCATCCGGCCTGGCTCGCAGCGTCGCCGCCAGGATCGTCTCGTTGCGCGAAGGCATCTCGATCACCGTCGTGCGGCCGTCAAGATTCACCGTGACCACGGCCTCGGCCGGAGCTCCAGGTATCGTCACGACCGGCTCGATCCTGGCCACGGGCACGCCGTCGTCGTCGACGTGGAAGACCTCATGGTGGACGTGGCGGGAGTCGACACCGAGGTCGGCCAGGAGGGCTTGGGTCGTCTCGACCAGACCGAACGGACCGCACAGGTACCACTCGTCGACGGTCGACACCGGGACGATGGCGGCAAGGATGCGCTCCAACCGCTCCCTGTCGAGCCGGCCGCTGAACAGCTCGACGTCCTGAGCCTCGCGGGAGAGGACGTTGATCAGGTGGAAGCGTTCGGGATACTCATTCTTGAGATCCTCGAGCTCCTCCAGGAACATGATTGACGTCGTCCGCCGGTTGCCGAAGATGAGCGTCGCGCGTGACCTGGGCTCCTCGGCCAGCGCCGTCGAGAGCAGCGACATCACCGGAGTGATGCCCGACCCGGCCGCAATGGCGACGTGATGCCGTATGCCGCCTGGTTGCGTGGCGCTGGTGAACCCCCCGAGCGGGGTCATCACCTCGATCTGGTCACCAACACGGACCTTGTCGTTGATCCAGTTTGACATCAGGCCAACGGGGACGCTGGCTGAGGCGACGCGAAGCTCCTTGCGTTGCAACGCTTCCGGGCGCGATCGACAGATCGAGTAGGACCGACGGACGTCCTGGCCCTCAACGGTCGCTCGCAGCGTGAGGTGCTGGCCAGGCTCGAACACGAACTCGTCGGCCAGGTCGTCCGGAATGGCGAACGAGACTGCCACCGCATCGTCGGTGAGTCGCTCGATGTGGCTGACGGTCAGGGTGTGGAAGCGGGCACGGTGCCGCGCCGGTGTGGTGATCAGCGAGGCCATCAGATCGTCTTGAACTCATCGAAGGGCTCACGGCATTCGTTGCACCGGCGCAGCGCCTTGCACGCAGTCGAGCCAAACCGTGAGATCTCATGGGTGTCAACTGACCCGCAGCGCGGGCAGGTGACCCTGCGAGACATCAGGCGTAGGCCGACAGGTGGTGCAACGGCCTCGGACCGCTGACCGGGAGGGGCGATCCCGAACTCACGCAGCTTGTCGCGACCAGCCGCTGACATCCAGTCGGTGGTCCACGCCGGGCTCAGCCGGGTGCGCACGCTTGCGCTGTAGCCGCGGCGCCGGGCGACGTGCTCGATGTGTTGCTGGATGGCGTCCATAGCTGGGCAGCCAGAGTAGGTCGGGGTGATGAGCACGCCCACGGTTCGGGCCTGCTCGTCGACCAGAACCTCGCGCAGGATGCCGAGGTCCTCGATGGTGATGACAGGGACCTCGGGGTCCGGGATGGCCGCGATGGCGGCTCGCAAGTCCAAGGACGCACCTGTTATCGATGCTGGTGTCGCTGCCACGGTCACCACGTGGCACCCGGGTGCGAGCGCGCAATGTGCTGCATCTCTGCCAGCAGATAACCCATAGGGCGGGAGTGGACACCTTCCCTGCCGCCACGCGACCGCCAGGTGGGCTCGGCGGGCAGCGTGAGTGTGGCCCGTTTGACTACCCGGGAGACATGACCAAAAGCGCTGTCCCACAGTGAAGATGGCAGCGTGCCCACACCGGTCTTGGCCGCTGCGACACTCACGGCGTCGTCCTCGAACAGCTCTGCAACATGTGGCGCGACCCGCGCGAGCGCCTCCTGCATCCGCAGGTGTGACGCTGAGGTGCCGTCGCCGAGGCGCAGGACCCATTGGCTGGCGTGGTCCCGGTGGTAGTCGACCTCCTTGACAGCCTTGGCGGCCACACCGGCGAGGGTCTCATCGGCCGAGGTCACCAGCGCGGCATAGAGCTCGCACTGGTAGGCCGAGAACCACAGCATCCGGGCCATCTCGAAGCCAAAGTCGCCGCGCTCCTGCTCGACCAGGTGAACGTTGTGAAACTCGCGCTCGTCGCGAAAATAGGCCAGGTCGTCCTCTGAGCGGCCGGTGCCGTCGAGCTCGCCGGCACGGGTCAGCAGCACCCGCGCCTGACCGATCAGGTCGAGGCCGATGTTGCCCAGCGCCATGTCCTCCTCGATCTGCGGAGCACGGCTGATCCACTCACCGAGG
>JBBQUB010000075.1:0-11929 GCA_038212865.1 Actinomycetales bacterium | reverse complement strand
AGGGCGGCGAATCTCACCCGGTCGTGGACCTCTGGTTGTCGCTGATGACGTCCTGGCTGCCCGCGGCCGTCTGCTGGCTGGCGGTCGCACGGGTCGGGTTCCGTCGCTGGGAGGTCTTGCTCGCCGCGCTCGCCATGACTTTCCTGGCCGCCGGGGACACCTACTACGCCCCTTGGACCAGTGACTGGTCGCCGCCGTTCCCCAACCCCGGTGATCTCGGGTACGTGTTGTTCTACCTGCTGATCCTGGCCATGCTGGCGGTGGTGGTGCGCCGGGACCTGCGGGCGCAGGCGTGGTCGGTGTGGCTGGACTGCGCGGTGGGCGCCCTCGGGGCGGCAGCGGTGCTGGCTGTGGTGCTGGACCCGGTGCTGGCCTCAGCCCTCTCGGAGTCATGGTCGTTGGCGACCGCGGTGGCGGTCGCCTACCCGTTGTTCGACCTGTTGCTGGTGGCTGCGGTCACCGGCATGGTCGTCGTACGTGGGCTGCGAGAGGGTGATCGACTGGTGCTGCTGATCGTGGGACTGCTGCTCTATGCGGTCGCGGATGTGGTCTACGCGCTGCAGGTCACTGCGGACACCTATGTGGTCGGAACACCGCTTGACGCTGTCTGGTCGATCGCCATCGTCCTCATCGCGTTGTACGTCCGCGGCTCCGCGCGCCGCGACGAGGCTGCGGCGGCCGAAGAGCGCCGGGCCCCCCGGGGGACAGCTCTGTTGATGTCCGGGTTCGCCACCGCCGCGGGGCTGGGGGTGCTGGTCCTGGGGACCAGGTCGCAGGTGTCGACGCTGGCTGTTGCCCTGGCAGGGGTCACGCTGCTGGCGGCGGCGGCGCGCACCCAGGTGGCCTTTCGCCAGCTCGTACGGATGGCGGACCTACGCCGTCAGGCGACCACAGACGACCTGACTGGCCTGCCGAACCGCCGAGCCCTGTACGCCCAGGCAGAGTCGCGGATGACGGACCCCGAGTCTCGCCGTCAGGCGCTCCTGTTGCTGGACCTGGACCGGTTCAAGGAGGTCAACGACAGCCTCGGCCACCACGCGGGGGACATGCTGTTGATACAGGTCGGCGCCCGCCTGGGCGAGCACCTGCGGGCCGTAGACCTGCTGGTGCGCTTGGGCGGTGACGAGTTCGCGGTCCTGCTCGACGACGCGGGCCATGAGCAGGCCGCCGCTGTCGCGGGCAAGCTGTGCGCGGCGTTGGCCGAGCCCTTCGCCCTGCAGGACATCGCGGTCCACAGCGGTGTGAGCATCGGGATCGCGCTCTTCCCCAGCGACGGACATGATCTGAGCACCCTGCTGCGCAAGGCCGACGTCGCCATGTACAAGGCCAAGGCGTCCGGCGATGGCCATCACGCCTATGGCGGCAGGGACGACAGCGACTTCAGCACCCGGCTGCGGACGATCGACGAGCTGCGAACCGCACTGACCGAAGACCAGCTGGTCGTGCATTACCAGCCTAAGATCGACCTGCTCACCGGCGAGGTCCACGACGTGGAGGCGCTGGTCCGCTGGGACCACCCCACCCGCGGTCTGCTCTATCCCGATGCGTTCCTGGACCTGGTCGAGGAAGCGGGGCTGATGCGAGCCCTGACCAGGGCCGTGCTGCACATCGCCCTGGACCAGGCCGCCGTATGGCACGCCGGAGGTCGACGCCTCACCGTGGCGGTCAACCTCTCGGCCAGCTCCATGATCGACACCGACCTGCCCGACGAGGTCGCCGCCATGCTCACCGCCCGGGACCTCCCGCCGGGCGCCCTGCAGCTGGAGATCACCGAAGAGTTCCTGATGGCAGACCGCGACCGCGCCCGGAACATCCTGACCCGGCTACGCGCTGGCGGCGTCCAGATCTCCATCGATGACTTCGGCACGGGGTACAGCTCACTGTCCTACCTGCGCGACCTGCCCATCGACGAGCTCAAGCTCGACCGCTCCTTCGTCTTCCCCATGGCCGACGATGCCCGCGCTGCCGCCCTGGTCGCCTCCACCATTGGCCTGGCCCACGGCCTGGGCCTGCGCATGGTCGCCGAAGGCGTCGAGAACAACGCCGCGTACACCGAGCTGACCCGCCTGGGCTGTGACCAGGCCCAGGGCTACTTCATGGCCCGGCCCGTGCCCGCCGCCGAGCTCGACCACTGGCTCGACACCCGAGACGCCACCGACGAGCTCAACGACTTCCCCGATCTGCTGCCGACCGCGCCCATCCTCTAACCAGCGTCTGGCAGGCGGCCCGCCGCCACTGATCAAGATTGACGATAACGGCCCCCCAGGCAAGGAGGCCGTTATCGATCGAGTGATGGCTAAGGTCGAGCGGTGGTCAGTCCCTTACCCGTCGGTGCCATCCTCATCGTCGCCGACTGTCGAGGCAATGTAGACGCTTTGGTTCGCAGCGGGCTGGATGAGGACGACGGGGTCATCGCAATCGCGCGGGACCGAGATCATGCCCCTGGTGGACCCGTCGCCGGCCGAGCTCAAAGCGAATTTCGCGGTGGAGCCGGCAACCATCTGGTCGCACACCAACGTGGCAACCACGAAAGCGATGGGGTTGACACCCTTCCCGAGCGGTGGCGGAATGACCAGGCCCATGATGTTGACCATGATCTGACCGTCCTCGCTCACCTGCACCCGACTCGGTCCATTGACCCACGGCAAGCCACCGGGGTTGATGCGTGCGATCATCGGGCTCGCCGGCGCAGGCATACTCCCGACCAGATGAGCATCCAGCAGTGAGTCGCTGCGCGATCTAGACCCATCGGCGAAGGCGGGTGCGGCCGATAAGGCGGTGATCGCCAGTATGACGGCGGCTGAGGTTGAGATAGCACGGCTGATTCGAGTCATCTGCACGGTCTGCTCCTTTTGGCGGCACTGTGAGAGCCATCAAGAACTGCGGCTCCTGTCACCGATAAAGACACGAGTCTTCAGCCGATTCGGTTCAGTGTCGGGCAGTGCGGAAGCATTCGCCTTCCCGTTGGCCACCAGACTTGGCCAGCCCGTTCTGTCGACTTGATCCGTTCGCTGATGGTGTCTGCGCTGAGGAGGCGATCGCACAGGTATCCCTGGCCGCGCTCACAGTTCAGCGCAGGCAGGTGAGCGAGCTGCTCGCCATACTTGAGGCCCTCGGCTTGGATACGTCGCCGGAGGCTGCTGGCAAGCTGACGATCGCTGTGGCCACGGCCCACCCCCTCGCCGCGGTGGCGATCAACCCGGGATGCATCGGGAGTACGGGCATGAAAGGGGCCCTTCCCGTCACACGGAAAGGGCCTCTGACCTGGGTGGAGACACGGGGAATCGAACCCCGGACCTCCTGCTTGCAAAGCAGGCGCTCTACCAATTGAGCTATGTCCCCGCTGGGACTTCAGTTGTACTAAACCAGCCTAAACCTCGTCGGTCGCCTCGGCCCAGAGCTCTTGCTCGGTCTTCTGGTCCTTGAACTTCTTCTGGATGGCCAGGACCCCAGCAGCAGTGGCGATCAGCATCAGAATCTTCTTCATGACCGGTGCTCCTTCGTGCGGTTCGTCGTGCGTCACGGACACACAGGTCAATGGTAGTGGGCCTAAGAGGACTTGAACCTCTGACCTCTTCCTTATCAGGGAAGCGCTCTAACCGTCTGAGCTATAGGCCCGCTCGCCATCTCCAGCGCGCCCAGACCTTTAACTGCCACAGGCGCGCGACGCACGAGGCTACCTCACCCTCGTCGTCCCATCCAAAACGTGTAGGTGTTCAAGCCGATTGCACCGCCGAGGTGTCGGCCCGTCAGTCGTCAGTCAGGGTCAACTGCAGGCCGCCGACGAGGCTCGAGCAGACGTTGTACAGGAACGCACCAAGTGTCGAGATCGCGGTCATCAGGATGACGTCAATCACGCCGATGACGATCGAGAGCGAAACCACCCGGCCCAGGCCGATGTAGTCCATCAGGTCGAAGGGGGAGCCGTTGTTGCTGCTCAAGACGTCCTCGACGGTGCGGTTGATGTCTGCGAACACGCCCATGCTGGAAAGGACCATCCACAGCACCGTAATCATCACCACCCCGGCAATGCCGACAGCCACGGACAGCAGGAACGACATCTTCATGACCGACCACGGGTCAACCCGCGAGACGGTGAGCTTGACCCGACGAGGCGAGGGGCGCCGGTCGGCGCCGGGGGAGGGCGCCGGGCCAGCCGCCGGCCCTGGGCGGCGTGAACCGTCAGCGCGTACCGACGTGCCGGTCTCGCCTGTTGTGCTCACTCGTTGCCTCCTGTGCCGTCATTCCTGTCGTCCTCTGACGCTACGGTACCCGCCTCCGTCGGGGTTTCGAGCACTCCAATGGTCTCAGTCGGGGCATCTCCGGTCACCGCTGGGCCGGATCCATCGTTGTCGACAGGGCCGTCAGGGTCGTCGTCGGGCCCCTCGATACCGCGGTCGGCGTTGCGTGCCACCGCGACGATCGAGTCGCCCTTGTCTGGTGTCGCGAACTGCACGCCCATGGTGTTGCGCCCGGTCCGACGAACCTCATCGACGCGTGAGCGGACGATTTTGCCCTTCTCCATCACCACCATGACCTCGTCCTCCTCGTCCACTGTGAGGCCCCCGACCAGATCGCCACCCCTCTCGGAGAGCTGCGCGACCCTCACGCCGAGGATGCCGCGACCCTTGGCGGTGTATTCCGAGGCCAGCGTCCGCTTGGCCAGACCGTTCTCGAACACGACGAACACGTCGGGGTCGGAACCGTCCACGATCACGCTCATCGACAACAGCTTGTCGCCATTGCGAAACCTCATGCCGGCAACGCCGCTGGTGGAACGACCCATCGGGCGAAGCGAAGCGTCGTTGGCGTTGAACCGGACCGACTGGCCCTTGACCGACACGAGCAGCAGGTCGTCGGTGGGGGATCCGACGTCAGCGCCGACCAGCTCGTCACCGTCTCGCAGGTTGACCGCGATCAGGCCACCGGAGCGGTTGGAGTCGTACTCCGACAGGCGGGTCTTCTTGACCAGGCCGTTGCGGGTCGCGAGCACCAGGTAAGGATCGGTGACATAGTCACGCAGGGCCAGGACCTGGGCGATCTGCTCACCGGGCTGGAAGGCCATCAGGTTGGCTACGTGCTGGCCCTTGGAGTCGCGACCGGTCTCCGGCAGCTCGTAGGCCTTCGCGCGGTAGACCCGGCCGAGGTTGGTGAAGAACAACAGCCAGTGGTGAGTGGTCGTGATGAAGAAGTGCTCCACGATGTCGTCGCCGCGCAGGTTCGCACCCTTGACGCCTTTGCCGCCGCGATGCTGTGAGCGATAGAGGTCGACCTTGGTGCGTTTGGCGTAGCCACCCCGGGTGATCGTGACGACCACGTCCTCCTGCGGGATGAGGTCCTCCATCGACATGTCACCGTCGAAAGGCACGATCTTGGTCCGGCGCTCATCGCCGTACTTGGCGACGATCTCGGCGAGCTCCTCGCTGACGATGGTGCGCTGACGCTGCGGTGAGGTCAGGATGGCGTTGAACTCATCGATCATCGCCTGCAGCTCGTCGTGGCGGTCGGTCAGCTTCTGGCGCTCGAGGGCGGCCAGGCGACGCAGCTGCATGTTGAGGATCGCCAGCGCCTGGATCTCATCGATCTCGAGCAGCCCGATCAGCCCGTCACGGGCGACCTCGACCGTGGCCGAGGCGCGGATCAGGGCGATGACCTGGTCCAGCGCGTCCAGGGCCTTGAGCAGGCCACGCAGGATGTGGGCCTCCTCCTCGGCCTTGCGCAGACGGAACGCGGTCCGGCGTTGGATGACATCCACCTGGTGGTCGACCCAGTGCCGGATGAAAGCACTCAGCGGCAGCGTGCGCGGCACGCCGTCGACCAGGGCCAGCATGTTGGCCCCGAACGTGGTCTGCAGCTGGGTGTGCTTGTAGAGGTTGTTGAGCACGACCTTGGCCACGGCATCGCGCTTGAGCACGATCACCAGGCGCTGCCCGGTGCGACCCGACGTCTCGTCGCGGATATCGGCGATCCCGGCCAGGCGGCCGTCCTTGACCAGCTCGGCGATCTTCTGCGCCAGGCTGTCGGGGTTGACCTGGTAGGGCAGCTCGGTTACGACCAGGCAGATGCGGTTCTGGATCTCCTCGACCTCGACCACGGCGCGCATGATGATCGAGCCGCGCCCGGTGCGGTAGGCGTCCTCGATGCCCCTGCGACCGAGGATGAGCGCCCCGGTGGGGAAGTCTGGGCCCTGGATCTGGGTCATGGCGTAGGCGAGCAGCTCCTCGCGGGTCGCCTCAGGGTTCTGCAGGAACCACTGGGCGCCGGCCGCGACCTCGCGCAGGTTGTGCGGCGGAATCTGGGTGGCCATACCGACCGCGATGCCGGCGGAGCCGTTGACCAGCAGGTTCGGGAACCGGCTCGGCAGAACCGTTGGCTCCTGGGTCTTGCCGTCGTAGTTGTCCCTGAAGTCGACCGTGTCCTGGTCGATGTCGCGCACCATCTCCATGGCCAGCGAGGCCATCCGGCACTCGGTGTATCGAGGCGCGGCCGCCGGGTCGTCACCGGGGGAGCCGAAGTTGCCCTGCCCGTCGACGAGCGGATAACGCAGCGACCAGTCCTGCACCAGGCGGACCAGGGCGTCATAGATCGAGGCATCGCCGTGCGGGTGGTACTGACCCATGACCTCACCGACGACACGCGAGCACTTGTTGTAGCCGCGGTCGGGGCGGTAGCCCCCGTCATACATCGCGTAGACGACGCGGCGGTGCACCGGCTTCAAACCGTCGCGCACGTCGGGCAGCGCGCGGCTGACGATGACGGTCATCGCGTAGTCGATGTAGCTGCGCTGCATCTCAAGGTTGATGTCGACCGGTTCAATGCGGTCGGTCTCAATGATCGGCGGCTGCTCAGTCACGCTTTTTCCTTACTTTCCGGTGCAATTCAGTCTGTATGTCGGGTCTTCAGTCCCAGTGCTTACTCAATTCAGGCCCTTGCTCACTTCAGGCCGGTTTGCTCAGTTGAGGCCGGTCCAGGGGCCGAATTCGGGCCGCAAAAGCGGTTTGAACTGAGCAAAGGCTTGCTCCGGCCGCTAGATGTCCAGGAATCTCACGTCGCGGGCGTTTCGCTGGATGAAGCTGCGTCGACTTTCGACGTCCTCGCCCATCAGGATCGCGAAGATCTCGTCAGCGGCTGCGGCGTCGTCGAGCGTGACCTGGAGCAGGATCCGGTGATCGGGGTCCATCGTGGTCTCCCACAGCTCCTGGTAGTCCATCTCGCCCAGCCCCTTGTAGCGCTGGATACCGGCATCCTTGGGCAGTCGCCATCCCTCGCCCTGCCCCGCCAGGAGCAACGCGTCGCGTTCACGGTCGGAGTAGGCGTACTGGTGCGGGTGGTTGCTCCACTTGAGCCGGAAGAGTGGCGGCTGCGCCAGATAGACGTAACCGGCCTCGATCAGCGGGCGCATGAAGCGGAACAGCAGCGTCAGCAACAAGGTCCGGATGTGCAGACCGTCCACGTCGGCATCGGCCATCAGCACGATCTTGTGATAGCGGGCCTTGGCCAGGTCGAAGTCCTCGCCGATGCCGGTGCCGAAGCCGGAGATGAGGGCCTGGACCTCGTTGTTGGCCAGCACTTTGTCGATCCGGGCTTTCTCGACGTTGAGAATCTTGCCGCGGATCGGCAGGATCGCCTGGTTGTGCGGGTTGCGACCTCGAACCGCAGAACCGCCGGCCGAGTCACCCTCGACGATGAAGACCTCGCTGATCGAGGGGTCGTTGCTCTGGCAGTCCCGCAGCTTGCCGGGCAGACCGCCGGACTCGAGCAGGCCCTTGCGGCGAGTGGCCTCGCGAGCCTTGCGGGCCGCCATCCGGGCAGCCGAGGCCTGGACCGACTTGCGCACGATGTCGCGCCCCTCGCTCGGGTGCGCGCTCAGCCAGTGGCCGAGCTGGTCGGTCATGGCCCGCTGGACGAAGCCCTTGACCTCGGAGTTGCCCAGCTTGGTCTTGGTCTGGCCCTCGAACTGCGGCTCGGCCAGCTTGACCGAGACCACCGCGGTCAGGCCCTCACGGATGTCGTCGCCGGTGAGGTTCTCGTCCTTGTCCTTGAGCAGCTTCTGGCCTCGGGCGAAGTCGTTGACCAGCTTGGTCATCGCCGCCCGGAAGCCCTCTTCGTGGGTGCCGCCCTCGTGGGTGTTGATGGTGTTGGCGTAGGTGTGGACCGACTCGGAGTAGGCGCTGGTCCACTGCATCGCGACCTCGAGGGACATCTTGCGGACGGTGTCCTCGAGCTCGAAGGAGATGACCTCGGGGTGCACCGGCTCCGAGCGCTTGGAGCCGACCAGGTGCTTGACGTAGTCGACCAGCCCGTCGTCGTAGCGGTAGGAGACCGTCTGCGCCTTGACCGGCTTGGCGTCGGAGCTCTCCTCGCCCAACACGTCGGCAGCCCCCGCCGCCTCCGCGTCCTCGGACGCCTCGGCTGCCTCGATGGCCTCAACCGCCCGGGGGCGCTCGTCGGTCAAGGTGATGGTCAGGCCCTTGTTCAGGAACGCCATCTGCCGGAACCGGGCCCGCAGTGTCTCGTACTCAAAGGTCGTGCTCTCGAAGATGTCGGGGCTGGCCCAGAAGGTGACCGTCGTGCCGGTCTCGTCGGTGGCCTCATCCATGGACAGGTCGGCCGCCGGCACACCCTGCAGGAAGGTCTGACGGAAGACATGGCCGCGTTGGCGAACCTCAACGTTGACCTGGTCCGAGAGTGCGTTGACCACGGAGATGCCGACGCCGTGCAAGCCGCCGGAGACCGTGTAACCGCCGCCGCCGAACTTGCCGCCCGCGTGCAGCTGGGTCAGCACGACCTCGACGGCCGGCTTGCCCTCGCCGGCCATGATCCCGGTCGGTATGCCACGGCCGTTGTCCACGACCTTGACCCCGCCGTCGGGCTGCAGGGTGACCTCGATGTGGTCTGCATAGCCGGCCAGCGCCTCGTCGACGGAGTTGTCCACCACCTCCCAGACCAGGTGGTGCAGACCGCGCTCACCAGTGGAGCCGATGTACATGCTCGGGCGCTTGCGGACCGCCTCGAGCCCCTCGAGGACGGTGATCGCGCTCGCGTCGTATGCCGGTCCGTCAGGTCTGGGTGCCATCTGTGCGTGCTCGCCGGCTGCAGGCTCGGCGTCAGGCAGGTTCTCTGGGCTGACCTGGGACACGGTGCTCCTCTTGACGTGATGCGATGGGCATGTAGCTGTGGTGCCAACTGCCCGCGCGCGGCCCGGTCACCTGTATCGCAGTAGGTGGGCCGGGGTCGGGCACGGGAAGCGGCCCACCAGACGCCATGTGTTTCCGGGAGCCTGCGCGCCGCTGCGCGTAGAACATCCCGGCACCTAGCCTGGCAGGCCGCCGAATCGTTCCTGAGTCTACCTGTCGGCACCGACAAGACATCCCTCAGGAGGCCTCTCAGCGCCACTTTCCGGCAAAAAGTCGGGCAGTTCCTACTCCCCCTACGCGCCGGGGTCTCTGGGCGCCCGGCGTAGTCTCCTCATCACCCGAAGAGGGCCGTGCAGTGGACGGGGTCGCTGGTGCTCATCCGTAGGTGTCCCTCGGCCCGGGCCCGGTCGCTTTTCGTAGTCCCCGGATCCACGACGGGGCGCTTGGACCCTGCACGCGAAGCTCGGTCACCGTGTCCTTGCCGACCTCGGCCTCGAGCCGCCCCAGGACCGATGACGACATCAGCCGAAGCTGGGTCGCCCAGGCAGTTGAGTCCGCCCGCACGGTCAGGACTCCGTCACTGAAGGTCACCGGAGTGCAGTGCGCTGCGACGTCGGCGCCCACGATGGCCGGCCAGCGACCCATGACCGACCCGACGGCCACGTCGACCTTCCAGCCTCGGTCGACCAGAAGGCGATCCATCTGGTCACCGAGCAAGGATGGGTCGCGACCGTCGCGGCCGGTTGAACCGCCCTGTTGGCCAAGTGGCCTTCGCTTGCGCATGGGCCGGCTTCCCGGCCGGAGCCCCTTGGCGCGCGCGGCTTCACGCGCTCGCGCCAGCGCCGACGCCGCGGCGGTATCCGCAGTGTCCGCGATCTCCTCCTCCGGTTGGCCGATCGCCGGGTCGCCGGGTTCCTCAGTCGGCACGGCTCACCGCACCCATGGTCACGCGATAAGTGGTCCCTGAGCCGGACAGGACGGCAGGCACGTCGCCGGGAACGGCGGCAGTGATCAGCACCTGCTCGCAGTCGGCGATCAGCGCGGCCAGTCGCTCGCGACGCCCTGAGTCCAGCTCGGCGAACACGTCGTCCAGGATCAGCACCGGGTCGTCGCCGATGTCGTGCCGAAGCAGCTGGTATGCCGCGAGCCGCAGTCCCAGCGCAAAGGACCAGGACTCGCCGTGGCTGGCGTAGCCCTTGGCCGGCAGCTGGCCCAACGTCAGCACCACGTCGTCCCGATGTGGCCCGACCAGGGAGATGCCACGCTCGACCTCATTGGCGCGCACCGCCTCGAGCGAGGCCAGGAGCTCATCGTGCAGCTCGTCCATCTCTGGGACCACACCCCCAGCAATGGCCAAGGCCACCTCCTCACGCAGCGAGGACTTGTAGGTGATCCGCGCATCGGAGGACGCAGCGCTGACCTCGTCATACGCGCTGGTGAGGTAGGGCCCGAGGTCACGCATGAGACGCAGCCGCGCATAGAGCAGCTGGGCGCCCACCCGGGCGAGGTGGCTGTTCCACACGTCAAGGGTATGCAGCGCGCGCTCGGTCGCGTCCACCTCCTTATCCACAGTGTCTGTGGACAGGGTTGTGGATGAGCCTGTGGATGACCTGTGCATATGCCGGGCGCCGCGCCGCAGGACCGGAGCTGCGGACTTCAGCAGTGCGTTCCGTTGCTTGAGCACTTTGTCGTAGTCGGCCCGCACGCCCGCCCAACGGGGTTGCCGGGCCACGAGCAGCTCGTCCAGGAACCGGCGCCTCTCGGAGGGGTCCCCCTTGACCAGGGCGAGATCCTCGGGGGCGAAGAGCACCGTGCGCAGGGTCCCCAGGACCTCGCGGGGGCGGGGCACCGGTGAGCGGTTGAGGCGGGCTCTGTTCCGGCTGCTGGTCCGCCCGCTGTTGATCTCGAGCTCGACCAGCGTCTCTCGTCCGTCCCGTATCACGGCGCCGCGGATGATGGCTTGGTGCGCACCGAAACGGACCAGCGGCCCGTCGCCGGCAACCCGATGTGAGCCAAGGGTCGCCAGATAGCCAGCGGCCTCGACCAGGTTCGTCTTGCCCTGACCGTTGAGCCCGATCAGTGTGGTGACGCCCGGCATCAGTGGCAGCTCAGCACTGGCGTAGCTGCGAAAGTCGATGACGCTCAGGTGCCTCAGGTGCACGATGCCCACACCTGCCCATCCGCGCTGAGCCCATCCCCGCTGAGCCCATCCACTGCGCGCTTGTTGCGCCGAAACCACCGAATCAGCACCTCGGAGCGCTCGAAACGGTGGTTTCGGCGCAACAAGAAGGAGAATGGTCAGTGATCGGTCAGCACACCGGCCTCGCCGGCCTTGGTCACGGCGTGTCCGCCGAACTGGTTGCGCAGGGCGGCGACGGCCTTCATCTGCGGTGAGTCGTCCTGGCGCGAGGAGAAGCGGGCGAACAGCGCGGCAGTGATCACCGGCATGGGGATCGAGTGGTCGATGGCCTCCTCCACGGTCCAGCGGCCCTCGCCCGAGTCGTTGACGAAGCCCCTGATCTGGCCCAGGTCGTGGTCCTCCTCGAGCGCCGCGACCAGGAGATCGAGCAACCAGGAACGCACCACGGTGCCCCGGGTCCAGGCCTTGAAGCTGCCCGGAACATCCTTGACGATGTCCTTGGCCAAGAGCAGCTCGAATCCCTCGGCATAGGCCTGCATAAGGCCGTACTCGATGCCGTTGTGCACCATCTTGACGTAGTGCCCTGCGCCGACATCGCCGGAGTGGACGAACCCCTCGTCGCGCGGACCTTGCGGGCGCAGAGCGTCAAAGA
>JBBQUB010000074.1:0-11975 GCA_038212865.1 Actinomycetales bacterium | reverse complement strand
TTGTTTTTGGTGTGGGGGGTTCTGGCCCGGGTGGGCGGGGGGGGGCCGTGGGGGGGGGGGGGGGGGGGCCGGGGGCCCCCGCCCCCCCCCACCGCCGGTGACTACTTCTGCCGGCTCAGGAGCTCTGCGATGAGGTCCTTGCCGATGAGGCTCTCGTACTTCATCCAGACACTCGGGACCACGGCGTCCTTGAACACCTTGCGCTCAGCGGCGGTGGGCACGAGGATCTTGGTTTTTCCGGTCTTCTCGATCTCAGCCTTGGCAGCGTCGTTGACCTCGGCCGAGACCTCGCGGTTGTAGACGCTGGCCTCGTCTGCGGACTCCTGAACGGCCTTCTGCAGGTCGGCCGGCAGTGCCTCGAACCACGTGTTGTTCACCACGAGCACATAGCCGAGGTAACCGTGGTTGGTCTCGGTGAGGTTCGACTGCACGGTGTGCATCTTCTGTGAGGAGGTGTTGGAGTAGGTGTTCTCCTGGCCGTCGATGACGCCCTGCTGCAGCGCGTTGTACACCTCGGAGAAGGCCATCGGGGTTGGCTTGCCCCCCCAGGCCTCGAACTGCGAGCGCAGCACGTCAGAGGGTTGGATGCGGAAACTGAGCCCCTTCAAGTCGGCGGGCGTGCGCAACTCCTTGTTGGCGGTCATCACCTTGAATCCGTTGTCCCACAGGCCAATCACCTTGATGTTGCTCTTGGCCAGCTTCGCGTTCCCATAGATGGCCTTGCCCACCTTGCTGTCCTTGGTCATGACCTTCGGGATGTCCTGGAGGTTGTCGAACAGGAACGGCAGATCGAGCACCTGGATCTCAGGAGCGATGGTGGTGAACTTCGCGCTCGCCGGGGCGAGCATCTGGACGCTGTTGGACTGCAGTGCCTGCAGCTCGTCCTTGTCGCCGTATAGCTCGGAGTTCGGGAAGACCTCGACCTTGATCTTGCCAGCGCTCTTGGACTCGAGCAGCTCCTTGAACTTCGTGGCCGCCTTGCCTTTGGGTGTAGTGGCTGTGGTGACGAACGAGAACTTCATCGTGTAGGTCTTGTCGGCGCTGCCACCACCTGCAGTGCTTTCAGCGCGGGCGCCGCCGCAACCGGCCAGAGCGAGAGAGGCAACGGCGATAGCGCCGACCATGAGCTTGGTGCGCGAGAGATGACGTGTCATGCGGTCCTCCGAAAGAGTGATGACGGTTGCCCGCCGGGGCTGATCGGGTTGGTCAGAAGGCATCACCCAGCCCAGCATCACCCAGCCCGACGTCGTCGCTGAATTCGTCCCCACTGAAGTCACCGGGAGGCACGCTGCGGCCGAGCCGCGAGTGGTACGAGTAGTGCGCCGGCAGGAAGTCGCTGACTGCGTACTCGAGCGGCTCGCCTTTGCGGTTCAGGTACGTGCGCTCGATGTGCAGCACCGGTATGCCGGGTGCGCACCCCAGATGGGCGGCGAGGTCCTCGTCCGCTGCCCTCGCCGTGATGACCTGCTCGGCCTCGGCGATGTCGTGCCCATAGCTCAGGATCAAGCCGATGATGGTCACCTGGCTGTGCAGGCCCGGATCCGTGAGCTCAGGAACCCCCGACAGCTGTTGCCCGACCCGGGGCGGCAGATACACCCGGGTGCGACAGAAGGGCTCCCCCTGGTGGACGCGTAGAAACGTCAACGAGTGCACCATCGGCGAGTCCAGGTGCAGCCCCCGGGCGGCTTCGGCGTCGATGGCCGCGGCCACCGGCTGGACCAGCTCGAACTCGGTGTCCAGCTGGAGCTTCATCAGGTCATCAACCGAGCCAAAGTGGCGGCGGTAGCGCGTCTGGTGCGGAGTGACGAAGGTGCCACGGCCCCGGACCCGGTAGACCAGGCCCTCGGCCACGAGGTCCTGGTAGGCCCGCCGAACCGTCTGGCGGCTCAGCCCGTGCGCCTTGGCAAGGGCGAGTTCGGTGGGGAGGGCCTGGCCCTCGGGGTATTCGTCGCGGTAGATCTGCTCGCGCAGCAGCTGGGTCAGCAGCCGATAGCTGCTCTCGCCCGGTCTGCGCTCCCGAAGCTGCACAAATCCCCCTTTCCCGCCCTCAATTTGTACGGCCATATTAGAAATGGCCGTACAACTTGTCAAGGCTTTGAGCGGACTGAGTTTCTGGACTCGCCTAGGGAGGCTGCGGCCACCTACCGTAGAACCCAAGGCGCAACGGATCAGAAAAGAGAGTCGATGAGCAACGACAGCGTGACCGAGGAGGGCGTGACCGAACTCGGCCGGGTGGAGCACGGTTTGGCTGAGCTTCACCCCCACCAGCCGAGCGAGATCACCTTCGCCGAGCAGTACTATCCGGCGCGGCCCAAACACCTGAGGCCCAAGGTTCGGCTGCGCGGCGCACAGGTCGCCAGCGCGGAACGGCTCGGCGAGCCGGTCGGTTCGAACCCGGCATACGTCGCGTGGCTGCGCCAGGAGTCGATGCTGGGCGACGCCAACGTCATCGCGATGCAGTTCTCGGGTCGGGGAAGCATGTTCCAGAACCCCTTCGCCAGGCCCGACCCACGCGCGGCGATCGAGACGGCGTCCGTCTGGTTCACCGCCTACCCGATCTCGGTCCTGGGCAGGCCGGGGAACTCATTTCTGGCCACCCTGGGTGACCCCGAGCTGTGGAAAGTCTTTCAGCGCATCGGAATTCAGGGACTGCACACCGGCCCGGTCAAACGGGCAGGCGGTATCCGCGGCTGGTCACCGACACCGAGCGTCGATGGGCACTTCGACCGGATCAGCACCCAGATCGACCCGGCGTTCGGGACCGAAGCCGAGTTCCGGACCATGTGCGAGGTCGCGGGCGAACACGGCGGGACCATCATCGACGACATCGTTCCCGGACACACGGGCAAGGGCGCCGACTTCCGGCTGGCCGAGATGAAGGTGGGCGAGTACCCCGGCATCTATCACATGGTTGAGATCGAGCCGACCGACTGGCATCTCCTCCCAGAGGTCCCGCCGGGTCGTGGTTCGGCCAACATCGGTCTCGAGACCGAGGACCAGCTCGGGAAGGCCGGCTACATCATCGGCAGGCTTCAACGGGTGATCTTCCAGCAGCCCGGGGTGAAGGACACGAACTGGAGCACCACGGCGCCGGTGATGGGCCCCGATGGCGTCGAGCGCAGATGGGTCTATCTGCACTATTTCAAGCAGGGACAGCCGACCATCAACTGGCTCGACCCGACCTTCGCCGGCGTGCGCATGGTCATCGGCGATGCGCTGCACTCACTTAGCGATCTCGGGTCGGGCGCCCTGCGCCTTGATGCCAACGGGTTCCTGGGCGTCGAGAAGAGCGCTGAGGGGCTGCCCGCCTGGTCCGAGGGTCACCCTCTGTCGGACGCGGCAAACCAGCTGATCGCCAGCATGGTCCGCAAGGTCGGCGGTTTCACCTTCCAGGAGCTGAACTTGACCATCGACGACATCAGGGTCACCTCGGAGGCGGGCGCCGATCTGTCGTACGACTTCATCAACCGCCCCGCCTATCAGCATGCGCTGGCCATGGCCGACACCGAGTTCCTCCGGCTGACGCTGAACGCCTCACTGACGATCGGGGTCGACCCGGTCCAGCTGGTTCACGCCATGCAGAACCACGACGAGCTGACCTACGAGCTGGTCCACTTCGCCACCTTGCACAAGGAGGACCTCTACGCCTACCACGGTGAGGAGATCACCGGCGGAGATCTCGCCGTCACCATTCGTCAGGACCTCTGTGAGCGCCTGACAGGTGAGTCGGCGCCATACAACCTGATCTTCTCGACGAACGGGATCGCCTCAACCACGGGGACTGTGATCGCCGCCGCGCTGGGATACACGAGGATCGACAACCTCAGCGATGAGCAGATCTCCAGGATCAGGCAGGCGCATCTCCTGCTCGCCATGTTCAATGCGCTTCAACCGGGCGTGTTCTCGATCTCTGGCTGGGATCTGCTCGGCATGCTGACCGTCGACCCCGACAAGATCGCACCACTTCTGGAGACCGGCGACACCCGTTGGATCCACCGGTCCACCTACGACCTGATGGGAGTCAACAATGCTGAGCAGCCGGCAATGGGGATGCCCGAGGCACTAAGCATGTATGGCCCGCTGCCACAGCAGCTCGAGGACCAATGGTCGTTCGTGTCACAGATGCAACGCATTCTTGAGCTAAGAGCCCGTTACGGGATTGCCACGAGCTCGCAGGTCGATGTGCCCGGGGTGTCGAACAAGGCGATGCTCGTGATGGTCCACCAGCTCAGCAACCCGATGGAGCACCAGGTCACCATCTTGAACTTCGCCCCAGACGCGATCGTGGGGACGATCAACTCGACGCACCTGGTCCCCGGGTCAGTCGTGGTCGACATGTTCACGGACGAGTTGCTGGGCGAGGTGGACGACCTCCACAGCTTCAGCATCACCCTTGAGGGCCACCAAGGCCACTCGTTGCTCGTCACCCAGGCAAAGGCGGTCGAACCCCTGGCATGACGATGCCCTCTTAACCTTCCCGGGGGGCAGCCCTCGGCGCGGTCGCACCCTCATCAACTGGTCCCACGGCGCTATGTCGAGTGTTGTGCACTGGACGGTCCGCCGCCCCAGGCCGAGCAGCTCACGGCGTAGGCAGGGTCGAGGCCGGCGGCCCGAAGATTGCCCCGTCAGTGCACGGGCAGCTGCTCGGCCGTGAGTGAGCCAGGTCACAAACATTGCCGTTCGGACCCCCGTGAGGCCCATTTACCCGGTGCCGGGACCTACCCCGGACATACCCACTGGTGGATGTCCCCCTCAAGGGGACTCTCATAAAATTGACGTCAAATGCTGGGTGAGGTGCCAACCTCCGGTCGGTGCCCGTCGGCAGCCGATAACGGTCGAACCCGAAAGGGCTCCGCCATGGGAGAGGCATGTCACACATCGCTCGACTACTCACGCTCACGGTGCCCTGGCGCAGGATCTGCGCCGCGGTTCCTGCTCTCGCGTTGGTGGGCGGCGGCCTAGCCCTCTCCGCTCCCGCCACACTCGCGAAGAACCTCAGCGGTGTCGCGGCCTCGAGCAACTCGCCAGCGATCGTCGTCCCCGACACTGCGCTGACGCTGGCGGCTCCAGCGAGAGTCACCCCCGAAAACGTTCCCATGGCAGAGCCAGCGATGCCTGAACCGGCGCAGTCGACCGGTGCCACGACCGGCAGTTCGTCAGCTGTGAGCCTGGACAGCACCGGGATCCCGGTTCTCGCTCTCGAGGGCTATCGGCGGGCCGCCTCATTGGTCAGCTCAGCCGACCCTTCCTGCCATATCGACTGGGCGCTGCTGGCTGCCATCGGCCGGGTCGAGAGCAACCATGGCCGCTTCGGCGGCAACCGGCTGGACTCGGCCGGTGTGGCCCAGCCGGGCATCATCGGCATACCGCTGGATGGTTCGAACGGGACGGCCCGAATCACCGACAGCGACAGGGGCCTCCTGGATCGGGACGCCGTCTACGACCGGGCCGTAGGTCCGATGCAGTTCATCCCCAGCACGTGGACGGTCGTCGGCGTCGACGCCGATGGTGACGGGTTCAAGAACCCGCAGGACATGGTCGATGCGGCATCGTCGGCCGCAATCTACCTCTGCTCCGGTCCGGGAGACCTCGACCTTCCCGGCGATCTGCGCGCAGCGATCATGCGCTACAACGCTTCCGACCCTTACGTGCAGATGGTGACTGACCTTGCCGAGATCTACCGTCTTGGGGTCAGCGTTCTGCCGGAATCGGGCTCAGAGCCGCCAGCTTCTGGAGCTGCCCAGCCCGGCCCGGTCATGAACCTCCTCGGGCGCAAGCAAGCGACCACACCGGGTATGCCCGCACCCATCCCGCCCGTCGCGGCGCCCGCTGTCCTGACCCCTGGTACGTCCGTCACGACCGGGACGGTCACCACCACCAACACGCCGGTCACCACCACCAACACGCTGGTCACGACCGCCACGCCCGGCACCGCCACCGCTGTCGACACCAAGCCGGCGACGACCACTCCATTCTCGATGACGCCCGCAACGCCAACACCGACGGCTACAACAACTCCCCATCCGACGCCGACGGCTACAGTCACTCCCGATCCGGCACCCTCGCCCGGCCCAACGCCAGCTCCTACTCCAGACCCGACGCCCACGCCGACGCCAACCACGACCACGACGCCGACGCCGACGCCGACGCCGACGCCCTGACGGTTGGCTCGCCACCTCGTCCGGGACTGAGCCCGGCCGGGGGCGGCTCTCGCATCGGCGTACCCTCGCCATAACGTAGGCATCAAGTTGAGCAGCCGTCCTTTCGCCGACCTCAGCGAGTCCGCCCCAGAGAGCGTCTTAGGTGAGTCTTAGGCTAGAACGCCATCGTCGTCGAGAAGGACGACGGAACCGAACGCGGCTCTCTCACTCCGGCCGGGTCCCGCTGCCCACGAGCGCCCGCTCGACGGCGGCCTGCACGTGGATCCGCGTCGTGGGGTAGACGGGGACCGCGCTGTCGTCCGGGCCGACCAGGAGCTCGATCTCGGTGCAGCCAAGGACCACGCCCTCAGCACCGGCCTCGACGAGTGCTCCGATGACCTGACGGTACAGCTCGCGGGACTCGTCACGAATCACGCCTCGACATAGCTCGTCGTAGATGATGCGGTGGACTTGCGCTTGTTCCTCGACGCTCGGCAGCAGGACGTCGATGCCGTAGGCGGCGAGGCGATCCACGTAGAAGGGATCGGACATGGTGAAGCCCGTACCCAGCAGACCCACGCTGGATACGCCAGAGGCGCGGACCGCCAGAGCCGTGGTGTCAACGATATGTAGCAGTGGCAGGTCAACGGCACCAGCCACGGCGTCGGCGACCTTGTGCATCGTGTTGGTGCACAACACGATGAAGTCCGCCCCACCAGCCTCCAGCGCCCTGGCCGCCTCGGCCAGGACCCCAGCCGCTTCTTCCCAGCGACCCTCGACCTGCATGCGCTCGATGTCGGCGAAGTCGACCGAGTAGAGGAGACATCGGGCCGAGTGCAGCCCACCGCAGCGCTCGCGAACCATCTCGTTCGCCAGCCGGTAGTACTCCGCTGAGGACTCCCAGCTCATCCCCCCGAGCAGGCCGATCAGTTCCACCGCCTTGACCTCCCTCTAAGAGCCGTTGGGCCGGACTCGGAACGCCTTTCGGCCATTGTGCACTCAGACGCCGCGGTGCGGCTCGGCGGTCATACGGTGATCGCGATCCCAGGTCACTGCACCACCCACGTGCCCCCTCTGGTTTCTCAGACTGAGTGGTGTCTGCCCCAAGTCCTGGTTAGGGACGGGCCCCGAAACCTGGGACATGACCGCAGGTGGCGTCACAGTGGCGGAAGGCCTGGACAATATGGTGGACGCGCTCCGACAACTCCAGGCCCCTTTCGAGAGCAGCGAGAGCCCACCCCCGTAAGAGGTGGGCTCCCGCTGCGTTGGACGAGCTGGGGGTGCTCTCGGCGGTCAGACGGTGGCCGAGGGAGTGCTCGAGGTGCCGGCAGTGGCCGGGGACCACGCGGCGCCGCGGTTGCCGCGGCCCGGGCCCCGGCCGGCTCGGACCCCGTTGACCTGATCGGTGATCCGCTGGGTCAGCGAGCTCTTCAGCGTGTCAGCCTGAGCCTGGGTCAGGGTGCCGCCCTTGACCGCGGTGGCGAGGTCGGCCTCGGCCGAGGCGACCATGGCTTTGACCAGAGTGACGACGCTGACCTTCTGGTCCTTCGCGACGTCGGCCAGGCTCTTGCCGCCCTGCACAGCGGCGTAGAGCTCGTCGGCCGTCATACCGAGGGCCTTTGCAGCGGCGTCATGGGACTGGGTCGTGCCCATCCCGGCGAAGCCGCCGCCCGAACCACGCATGCCACCCTGGCCACCCATGCCGCCCATGCCGCCCAGAGGCGGCTGGCTGTCCAGGGTGCCGGCGACCTTGTCGGCCTGCGCCTGGGTCAGCGTGCCCTCCTTGACGAGGCCGGTCAGAGCGCTCTTGATGTTGGCGAGCCGGCTGGTGACCACGTTGTCCGAGGTCGTGGCCGAGGCCGGGGTGATCGCGACGGCGCCGACGGCGCCGGTGACGAGGAGGCCGGTGAGAATGAAACCGGTGGTGCGCTTGCGCATGATGTTCTCCTTGAGATCGGGTTGCTCTGTACCCCCGATACTCGATTGCGCTGCTGTGATGCCGGTGTGCTCGATGTGTACGTCGTGTGGAGAACCGCCCAGAGCTGCTTGCACCACCAAGCTCACCCGCACACGTTCTCCAGGACGACGGCCAATCCCTGCGCGCCCCGACACCGGTCCCGTCGCCCCGTCACGGACGAGCCGGTGGGCCACAAACGAGGCTGCACCTGCGAAGTGTCTTCCAGTTCGGACTACGTGTTCTGTCGCAGGACCACGTTCCGTTACGGTCAGGTACTTCAGCGTTTCTGGGCCTGGCGTCAGCCGATCAACGGTGAACGATCCGGGCTAGAATTGCCCATATGTCAACGTCGAGATCGGAAGAGTACTCTCCTGATCTCGGCGTCTCCGTGAGCGTGGCCGCTGCTCGGCTGGGTGTCACGACCAGCACGCTTCGCAGCTGGGGCAATCGCTATGGTCTCGTTCCCTCGTTGCGCACTGTCGGGGGCCACCGACGCTATTCACCAGACGACCTTGTGTTGCTCGACGCGGTGCAGGCAGCCGTCACGGACGGCGTGCCACCCGCCCTGGCGGCAGCAACAGCTCTAGCTGGAACGAAGCGCACAGCGACGATCGTCAAAGGGACCGAACGCCGACGTCGTGGCGCCGGTCCCGGTGGACGGGTGCTCGGTGTTCCTGGCGCCGACTCCGCTGCCCGCGGCCTAGCGCGCGCGGCAAGTCAACTGGACCTCGACGGAGCTGAGGAGGTCGTGCTGCGTGGCCTGCGTGAGCGTGGAGTCCTACACACGTGGGACGAACTACTCCGACCGGTGCTCATAGCGGCAGGAGCGCACTGGGCCGAGAGCGGCGAAGGAATCGAGGTTGAGCATGTGCTGTCCGAGGCGACCCTGGGCGCACTTCGTCGACGCCGAGTCGAACTGCCTGCGCCCGAAGCCGAGCCGGCTGTCTTGATTGCCTCTGCACCCGGCGATCAACACTCCTTGCCTCTGCACGCTGTTGCCGTCGGCCTAGGTGAGCGGGGATGCGGCTCGCGGGTCATCGGTGCGCAAGTGCCGTTCAACACCCTGGCCAGTGCGATCCGACGCATGCGCCCTGCAGCGGTGTTCGTCAGTTGCGTGCTTCCCGGATCCACCAGCGCCGAGGAACTCGTAGCCGAGCTGCCCCGCACTCGCCCTCGCACTCCAGTCGTTGTAGGCGGCCGCGGCTGGGCACCCGAGCTGCCGCCCGAACTTCAATTCGCGCCGAGCCTCCGCGTCTCCCTTGACCTGCTTGAGGAAGCGTCCCTGCGAGCACGTCTCTTCCAAACCCCCCGACCTTGAAAGTTACGCAAGTTTGTTTTTGCCGGAGGTTGGGAGTAGGTTTTCTTCATCATCTACGGATGCCGCTGGGCGCACCGCTTGGAGCGCTAGCTCGACAGCTGACTGGATCAGGTCAGCGTCAAGGTGAAGGAAAGTCTCATGGCAACGAACTTCATGACTGCCGCCACAGATTCCATTCCGTCGCTCACTTCCGGTCAGTACTCCACGGTCTACAACCTGTTCTCGCTGGTGGTCGCGAGCATGCTGTTCACTGGTCTCTACCTGCTACTCGCCCAACGACGAGTAGCGCCTCGCTACCGGAACGCGTTGATCATCTCCGCCATGGTCTGTGGAATCGCGACATATCACTACTTCCGAATCTTCGACAACTTCAAGGAGAGTTACCCTCCGGGCGCCACTGCGGTCGACCCGCACCTACTCTCCAACGTCCAGTTCAACGAGGCCTATCGCTACGTCGACTGGCTCCTGACTGTGCCACTGCTGTTGGTCGAGACAATCGCCGTAATGGCCCTGGCCCGCGGCGTTTCCAAGCGGTTGCTGACCAAGTTGGTGCCGGCGGCAACCTTGATGATCATCTTGGGCTACCCAGGAGAGATGACATTGGAAGCGGGCCCGAGACTTATCTGGGGCCTGCTCGGAACTCTGCCGTTCCTCTACCTCGTCTACGTACTCTTTGCTGAGCTCACTCGTTCGCTGGTGGGCAAGCCCGCAGCAGTACGCCGCCAGATCTCGACCCTACGGTTGATCCTCGTGGGGACCTGGACGGTCTACCCGATCGCTTACATGTTCCCGGTGATTGGTGGGGAGTTCTTCGGCGGGGCCGGTGGGTTCGTCCTGCGCCAAGCCGGCTACTCCGTTGCCGACATCCTGGCAAAGGCAGGCTTCGCCCTTTTGATCTATCGTCTCGCACGCACTCAGAGCATCCTCGACGATCCCGCGGCATACGACTATCAAGACACAACGCCAACCTCGGTGGCCGCGCCACAGGGTGTGAGGTCAGTGGCCTGACCCCGGTCCGCGTGTCCTCGGCTAGCGAGTGGCGCGCAAGCAGGTGACCGGGTCGACTCCTATCGGCCCGGTCACCATCCTTCTATCGGCCCGGTCACCATTTTTCACCTTACTGGCGCTGGGTCGGGCACTTCCCTCGATCCGCCGATGACCAGCGGCAGAGCCGGGGCCTCGCACACCGTCACCAGCATCACCGCTTCAATGAAGAGCACATCACCATCACCGCTCTGGCTCGGGCGGTCATCGATGCCGTCCACGACATGGCGACCATCCGCAGGCTGGCCCATTGGCTGAACGCGCTCGTGTGCCTGCACATCCACGAGGCTTCAAGAGCAGGACTGCTTGAGCACCCCACCTTCTCGCCCTGAGCCCATCGTGAACATCGGACCCTGCAGCGGAATCCAGGCTGGGTCCTGCTCGCCGGCGGCGTTCAGGCGTCGGGTTTCTTGTGCGGGGAGAGCGAGCCTGGGTGCGCGCGGGCGTCGGGATCGCGGCGGACCTTGAGCAGGCTCGCGACAGTGGTCACGATCAGCACGATGACGATGACGACCAGGCTGAGGTTGGTGCTGATCTCAGGGACGCCGTCGAAGACCCCATGTGCCCAATGCAGCACCAGCTTGACGCCGATGAAAGCCAGGATGAGCGACAGCCCGGTCGAAAGGTAGACGAGTCGGTCAAGTAGTCCCTTGACCAGAAAGAACAGTGCCCTTAAACCCAACAGGGCGAAGGCGTTGGCGCTGAAGACGATGTACGGCTCTTCGGTGACGCCAAAGATCGCTGGGATCGAGTCGAGCGCGAACAGCAGGTCGCTGCTGCCAATCGCGAGCAGCACGATAAACAGCGGGGTTACGGCGCGCCGCCCGGTATGGCGGGTGAACATACGGCCGCCGTCGTAGTCCTCAGTGACCGGGAGGGCTCGGCGGGCAAGGCGGACAAGTGCGTTGTCCTGCATGTCGGGGTCGACGTCGCGGTGGCGGTACAGCTGCACGGCTGTGACGATCAGCACGAGGCCGAAGACAAGGAACATAAAGGCGAACAGCTCGAGCAGGGCGGCACCCAGCCCGATGAAGATCGCGCGCAGGACCAGTGCGAGCACGATCCCGAAGGTCAGGACCCGCTGCTGCTGGATCTCGGGGACGGCGAAGGTGCTCATGATGATGACAAAGACGAACAGGTTGTCGACCGAGAGGCTCTTCTCGACGAGGTAGCCGGCGAAGTACTGGGCTCCGAGCTCGCCACCAACTTGTGCAGTGAAGACCAGCCCGAACAACAGGGCCACGGCGATGAACAGGACCGAGGAGAGGACCGCCTCACGGAACCCCACCACGTGCGGCCGGACTGCTGACAGCCCGAGGTCCAGGGCGAGCAGCCCCACGATCAGGCCAATCGTGAGCGCCCATCGCAGGACGGTGACCTCAAGCACTATCGGCTCCAGCGTGGGTGCGAGGACGCTTCGGTTGGGAGGGAGGCCCCGGGCCATCGGGCCGAGGAGGCACGCATCGCGGCGCCGTTGCGCCGACAGTCTTTCGCGGTTGGAGATCTCAGGAGAGTC
>JBBQUB010000073.1:0-12175 GCA_038212865.1 Actinomycetales bacterium | reverse complement strand
GATGTGGACCGAGCACGTCGGCGGCAGGTCGGTGCTCGAGTCAGCTCGGTCCACCCATGACCCCGACGATCCAGCGCTCTCCGTCCCACCCGGTGATCCGGGCGAGGACGAGCTCTTCGGAACCTCGGTGTACGAACGCAGCGCCATCTTCCTGGTGGAACTCCACCAGCGGATGGGGGACGCAGCGTTCTGGGACCTGCTGAGGACCTGGCTGACCGAGCATCGCCACGACAACGCCACGACCCAGAACTTCCTCGACCTTGCCGGCTCGATCCACGGGTCGACGTTGGCCGACCTGAGCGATCCCTGGCTGTTCGGAAACTCGCTGCCACCCTTGTCGTTCTGACGGGTAGAGTCATACCCGCAATCACGGGGCTGACTGGTTTCGACGTTGGGACCTGGAAGCCGAGTTTGCGACCCGAGTTGTCTCAGACTCGTTAAACGGGGGCACCAAATGAACCGCCAAAAATGAGCAGTTCGCTCTCGCAGCCTGATCTAACCATCTAACTGCGTGAGGAAAACAGTGACCAGCAATGGCGCACGGGGCCAGATCCACGCAGCCCGGCAACAGAAGCGTGGGTGGACCGTAGGGAGAGACCACTGACGGCGAGAAAGACCGCTGACATCGGGGAAAGACCCGGCGGTGGTCGCCTTGTGCGACCCACTGACCCGCCAGTTCGGTAGCCGTCGAGGCCGAAATGCGGGAATGGTCGTAGCGAGGTCGGTGACCACCTGGCGGACGGGGGTTCGATTCCCCCCAGCTCCACGAACATACGTTCGATCAGCGTCCCGGCTGTGCTTCTGCCTACGCCGACATCCGGTGAAGCGTTGCGATCAGAGCCACGATGGGATCAGGTTCGTACGCCACCGTCCGGGCTCGTCCGCCGACGTTTCTGGGCTGCTACTCCACCGTTCACTCCCCCCGACGGCGCGCAGCTCGAAAGGGCCAGACGGACCCTTCCGGCCCGTTCTGCCCGGGCCGCTTGATCGCTTCAGCTTCGAGTGGTGCAATTGACGGGGAGTCGCGCAGATCGATCCACTCGCGCTGGGTGCGGGTCGTCGCGAGCAGGAATGCCTCGCTGGACGGCTCGAGGACTGTTCCGGCCTGAAGGGCGCGAACCGCCACGTCCGCCTCGTGCCCAGCCAGCAGCGCCATCTCTGCGAGATCGCCGTCTGCATCGAGCGAGGTGCTGTGCCCATTCGTATCGGTGACGGCGAACCGTCCGCTCAGCAGCACGAAGCAGTATTCGGTTTGGCCGGGTTCGACGAGAACCTGACCTGCGGTCACGTCGCGGTGTTGCGCAGCGCGGGCGACGGTTTCGAGTTCTGGTGCAGGCATCTCGGCGAACGGTCGGAAGCGCCGCAGCACGGCCATCTCCACCAGCGGTGCGGTGGCCCGCTCGTCGGTTCGCAGCACCCTGCGGCACGAGACCAGCCCGAAGAGGGCGAGGATGACACCGACACCAACCGGTGCAGCGGCCGGGCCCCAGAGTTCCACGAGCACGCCGACCACGAGCGCTCCGGCGCCGAGCATCGCCATCTGCACCCCTTCGACCGCCGCGAACGCGTGTCCCAGCAGGTCGAGGCCGGCGACTCGCTGCAGCAGCGTCCGCGAGCCGATCTCCGTGACCGCGGCACCGATCCCGCCGCCGAGCAACAACGCGATCGTGATGGCCAGCGACGACGTTGCGGCCAGCGCGGACAACGCCAAGGTCAACGTGGTGATCCCGGCCAACACCGCTGGCGCCAGGTGGCGGCGTCCAATCAACAGCATCGACGTCACACCCCCCAAGGTCATGCCGGCGCCGAACGCCGCGTTGAGCCAACCCGCCGCTGACTCAGGGAGGTCCAGCAGCTCGGCCGACACGACGACGAATGTGAGGTCGAGCGCCCCGATGGTAAATGCGACGAGGGCCAGCACTGCCCCCAGGGTGCGCGCATCGCGCACCGCGGCCACCGCTCGGACATGTCCGATCACGGCGCTCAGTCCGGGAGGGACTTCGTCGAGCCCGCACCGTGGCGGCCTCGGCAGCGACCGAACCGCCAACGCACACGGCGCCACCACCACCGCCATCGCGCCGAACGCCGCTGCCGCGCCCCACCGGGTCATGAGGAGTGCCGCCAGCGCAGGGCCACCCACCATCGCCAGGCCGTCAATCCAACCAATGACGACGTTGGCCGCAGTCAGTCGATCCGGGCGGTCCACGACCACCGGCAACACACACGCCACACACGGACGGGTGGAGGTCACTGCGGTTGCCGCCACGATCGCTCCCGCGTACGCGACGAATCGACCTGCCCCCGGGTCGGGTCCAATGACCGAGAAAGTGACTGCGGCGACGCCCATGCCGGCGGCCTGCACACCCAGCCCAGCGCCGAGCACGCGCACCGCGCCGTAGCGGTCTGCGGCAGCACCGACCGTCGGCGCAACGAGCGCTGCGGGCACCAACTGGGCGACCATCACGAGCGATGCCTCGCGCACTCCACCCAACCGGTATGCCTCCGCCGCGAGCGCGATCCACACGCCGTACTCGCCCAGACGGAAGCCGAAGTACACCAGGACAAGTCGACGCAAGGGCGGCAACCGAAGCACCGCTGAAACCACAGGCCACGGTGACGGAACCCTCGCTGGCCGGGACGCCTCCGGCCGATCGCGACCCGGCATGGCGCCTTCATCGCTGAGCGAACCGGCCATCCCGACACCCCTTCCCCGACACCCGGGAACGCCGGTTTCTCAGATGGACGAACCCCAAGCCTTGCCTGGGCCAGGTCGACGCCTGCGGCTGCACTGGTGACGGGCGCACGGGACTCGCTCAGCCGTTGTCGGTCAGCGTGGCCACGATCGGCACGGCGACCAAGCCGCTGGACAGGGCGAAGGAGACACCCGTCGCCCGGATGGTGACGCTGTTGCCGACTCGAACCAGCGGTGTACCGGAGAACACGTAGCCCGTGATCCTCACCGACGCCCCGGGGTCGCTGAAGGTCACCGTCCCCAAGGTCAGGAACGCAAAGCGGTTCACGGCCACTGACAGCGATGCCGTTCCCCCGCTACGGCCGGGGAAGGTGAGGCGCCCGCTGACCCGGGACACGGTCGACCCGTTGGACTGGATCGAGAACCCGGGACCGCCGCCAGCCGGGCCGCTGGTGTAGGTCGCACCGTTCACCGTCACCGTTGCGCTATCCGCGACGGGCGGCACCGTCGTCGTGGTGGTGGTGGTCGGCGTTGTGGACGTCGTCGTCGTGGTCGGCGGCACCGTCGTCGTGGTCGACGTTGTCGTGGTCGGCGGCACCGTCGTCGTCGTCGACGTTGTCGTGGTCGGCGGCTCAGTCGTCGTGGTCGTCGTCGTGGTCGGCGGCACAGTCGTCGTGGTCGACGTCGTCGACGTCGTCGTGGTCGGCGGCACCGTCGTCGTGGTGGACGTCGTCGACGTCGTCGTGGTCGGCGTCGTCGTGGTCGGCGTCGTCCTGGCCTGGGAGGGTCTGGTAGACGGGCCTGAAGGCCCAGATGCCGTCGCCCCCCTCGTCGAGGGGTCACCCTGGTCTGGGTGCTCTTCGCGGATGCTGCCCGCCTGCCGATCCAGGAGCTTCGCCGTGACCTGGGTCGCTACCCGCGCCTGCTCGGCACCGACCTGCCCCTGTCCTTCCTGCTCGGGTGGGCCGGACGCTGGGCTGCTTCGCGGCGTTCCTGACGAGTCGACCCGGCGCCCCTTCGCGCCCCATCCCACGCCCTTGGGCGCGTCTACGATGCGGTATGACCGATCGGGCCACACCGAACCTGCCAGCGGTTGATCTCGCGAGCACGAGCACGTTCTACGCGGAGCTGGGGTTCGCCGAGGACTACCGCGACGACGGCTGGATGATCCTCAGGCGCGGCGAGGTGACCCTTGAGTTCTTCCCCTTCCCTGAGCTGGATCCATCCACGAGCTCGTTCGGCTGCTGCCTGCGGCTCGACGACGTCGATGACTTCTACGCGGTATGCCGTGCCGCAGGGCTTCCCGAGAAGACGCACGGCTGGCCCCGGATTCATCCACCGCGTCGCGAGTCGTCCGGCTTACGGATCGGTGCCCTCATCGATCCGGACGGCAGCCTGCTGCGACTTGTGCAGAACAGCTGACCGATCCTGAGCATGGTGTGCTGCGCTACACCGTGATGCCGCGCGACGAGCACTTCGCCCCCGCACGAGGAACCTGACCTCCTCGCCGCCGACATCCGGCAGTTCCCTGACTGGCCCGAGCGTGGGTCTTCGGCCAGTCGAGGGTGAGCTCGGCGGCTCGCTCCCACACCAGATGACGTACGACGGCTCGGAGTCACCATCGGCGTCGTTCACGACACGAGGTGCGGTCGTCATGGCCGCCGCCATCGACGAGGCCGACAGCACCTCCCCGGACCCGAGTGCATCGAGCTGCCGCTGGCCTCCGCCTGACCGATGCCCCTATGGGTGCACGACCCTGGTGCAGGTGCCAACGGAACGCCGACGCCTCGTCGTCGACCCAACGTGGGCTGCCGTCCCCCGGTGGGCGTGTCCACGTGCGTCCACCGTGAACAGAACCGTGTCTTGGTGTCGCAGTCGGCAGCTCAGGTCGCTCAGCCGGGGGCGGAGATGGCCCCGGCTGGGTGGTTCCTCCAGTCTCGGAAGTGCATCCTTGGTCTGCCCACCCGTGTCGGGACCGATCCGCATCACCCGTGACCGTGCCGACTGTGCGACTCCGGGCTCTGGGTCGTGGACGTCTGGTTGCTTCCGGATGCGGCCAACGCGAGTCTGGGGGTGATGGTCCCGACCCACCGGGCCGTAGCGTGCGCGGGGTGGATGCCCGTGAGGCCTTTGACGTGCACGACACTGGGCGAGCTGACGGTCCGGTGATGATGTTCGCCCACGGGTTCGGCTGTGACCAGAACATGTGGCGCCATGTCGCCCCGCATTTCGAGAAGCACTATCGGGTCATCCGCTTCGACTACGTCGGTTCCGGCGGGGCTCGCGCCGCTAACGACCCGAACCGGTACGCGACTCTGGGCGGGTATGCCGCCGACGTGCTGCGGATCGTGCGCGAGCTGCGCCTCACCGAGATCGTCTTCGTCGGGCATTCGGTGTCGGCCATGATCGGGGTGCTCGCCGAGATCGAAGCGCCGGAGCTGTTTGCCGGCTTGGTGATGGTGGGGCCCTCACCGCGCTACCTTGACGACGGCGACTACCGGGGCGGGTTCCGACGCCCGGACATCGACCAGCTGCTCGACTCCCTGGCCAGCAACTACCTGGGTTGGTCCAGCGCGATGGCCTCAGCGATCATGGCCAACCCCGAGCGGCCCGAGCTGGGCCATGAGCTCGAGGCGAGTTTCTGCACCGTCGACCCCGAGATCGCCGAACGCTTCGCGCGGGCAACCTTCCTCGCCGACAACCGCGACGACCTGCCCAAGGTCGTCACACGGAGCCTGGTCCTGCAGTGCCAACAGGACATCATCGCTCCTTACCAGGTCGGGGAGTACGTCGCAGGCCGGCTGCCCAACGCGACCCTGGTCGTGCTGGACGCCACCGGTCACTGCCCCCATCTCAGCGCCCCCGACGAGGTCATCGACTCCATCGAGGCGTTCCTGGCAGTGGGAGCCTGACATCGCCACCCGGGCGGCGGCCCTGCTCGCCTTCGAGAAGGCACTGCTCGAGGACGACCCAGCGGCACTCTACGAGCAGGCGCCGTGCGGCTACCTCTCGGTGCTGCCCGACGGTCGCATCCTCAAGGCTAACCGCACCTTGTTGACCTGGCTCGGCCGGGCGCCTGACTGGACCATCACCGGTCACCCGTTCACCGACCTGATGACCCCCGGCTCGCGGATCTTCCACGAGACCCACTACCAGCCTCTGTTGCACGTGCAGGGCCACGTCAAGGAGATCGCGCTGGACTTGGTTCGGGCCGACGGCTCGGTGCTGCCCGTGCTGGTCAACTCCGTTCTCGAACGGACCCGCTCGGGTGCCCCGGGCACCACCCGCATCGCAGTGTTCGACGCCACCGAGCGCCGGCACTACGAAGAGGAACTGTTGGCCGCGAAACGGCGGGCGGAAGAGTCCGAGCAGCACTCGGCGCAGCTGGCCCGCACCCTGCAGGAGACGTTGATGCCTCCACGCAGCCCGCACATCGACGGGATGGACGTCGCGACCGTGTACCGCCCCGCCGGAGACGGCCACGAGATCGGCGGGGACTTCTACGACGTCTTCCAGCTGGCCGGGGACGACTGGGTCGTGACCCTCGGCGACGTCTCCGGCAAGGGCGTCGCGGCGGCCGTCGTGGCCACCTTGGCCCGTCACACCACCGGGCCGTCGCTGTCGCGCAGACCAGCCCGGCCGAGATCCTGAGCCAGCTCAACCAGGTGCTGTTGAACCATCCGACCGAACGGTTCTGCACCGCCATCGTGATTCGGATGCGACACGTGCGTGAGCACTGGCAGGTCACCATGGCCAACGGCGGACACCCCCCCGCCGTGCTCCTGCAGCACCCCGAACCGCCCCGCACGCTGGGTGAACCCACCTGCCTCGTCGGGGCCTTCGACGACGCAGGCTACGACGACGTGGGCTTCGACCTGGTCCCGGGAGCGACCGTGCTCCTCTACACCGATGGAGTCACCGAGGCCCGCAGTTCCGACGGGTTCTACGACGACGACCGGTTGTCCACTGTGCTGCGCCGCGGCACCAAGGACGCCGCGTCACTCGTCGCCGGAGTGCTCGAAGACGTCCTGCGCTTCCAGGAGGGACAGCCGAAGGACGACATCGCCATGATCGCTCTGCACGTCCCCCCACTCGCCGGCACGTCCGAGCATCGCGCGAACACGACGTGATCACTGTAGAAGCGCTCCACCGACGCCGATGTCAGGAACGCGCCAACCGGGCACTGGAAGAAGCCGAGCCTGCACCGGCGTCGCAGCGCCGCCGGACAACTCCCCACCAGCTGGCATCGGCGATGCATCCGCGGCGGTTGCGGCAGGGCTCGCGGGATCAGACTGCGCGGTGGAGGGCCGTCTTGTTCTGCCGTTCGGCCACCCGTGATCCGCACTCACGGCGGGCCATTCGGCGGAGAACGAGTGGTGCGACGAGCAGCCCAAGGAGGGCCCACCCGAGCAAGGTGCCGGCGGTCTCCCGGGTTCTCCACGAGCCCTCGACCTCGACCATCGCCGCGGTCTGGGGGAGCAGCGCGGTCAGGGGGTAGAAGATCCCGGAGATCGCGACCAGGGCCATCACCACCAGGGCGATGTGGCTGGCAACTCTGGGGCTGGCCGCCATCGATCCGAGGATGGCGCCGAGCAGCTGGGTTGCGACCATCCCCAGGCCCACGAGCCAGGCGATGGTCAGCCACGCTCGTGGGCTGCCGGTGCCAAGGCCGTGCACCATGGATCTGCTCGGTACGGCGACCAGAAACAGGTAGACCACCACGGTCATTGCCCAGCACACCCGGGAGGATCATGGGTGAGACAGGCCGGTAGCGTCCTTCCCGCTGCACGGGGCTAGTTCCGTTGAGAAGGAAAGACGATGACGGTTGCGGACCCGCCCACCGACGATGTGGGCCTGGGAGCGCGAGGGCGGGTCTCCACGCACGAGTGCAACGGCTGGCTGAACGCAGCCAGGAACCGGACCAAGACCGCTGGCGGTCCCTCACCTGGGTGGTCAAGCACTCGCGGGTGTTCATGGCCGCGACAGTCCCGGGATCCGACCGGAACACGAAGCACACCAACGCGCACCCACCCGTCACACGAGGTGCCCGGGCCGTGCCCCGCTGTGGCGTCGCCGACAACCCCCGCATCCACGGCATGAGCCGTCCTACCGTTGAAGAAGCCGGTCCACCCGGGCGGCCTCACGGCAGCCGTGTCGCCAAGGAGCAGCACTGACAGACTCTCAACTCCGCGAACAGGTGCGAGCCCACTACGCGCGTACCGCGAAGGCAGCGGCTGAACCCACGGGCCGGAAGACTCTTGTCGTCGTCGACACCGGGCAGTGCTGCACCCCCGTATCCGAGGGAGCCGACGAATCCTCGTGCTGTACCGCCGAGGTGGAGGTGGGCCCTGCATTCGGTGCCAGCCTCTACTCAGCCGCGGAGCATCACGAGCTGCCGGTCGCGGCCGTGGCCGCCAGCCTCGGCTGTGGCAACCCGATGCTGGTGGCCGAGCTTCGCGAGGGCGAAAGTGTGCTTGACCTGGGCTCCGGCGGCGGGATCGACGCGCTGCTCGCCGCGCGACGTGTCGGGCACCGTGGCTTCGTGTACGGGGTCGACATGACCGACGAGATGCTCGAGCTGGCAACGGCGAACGCCGGCACCGCTGGCGTGCAGAACGTGGAGTTCCTCAAAGGGATCATCGAGGACCTGCCGCTGCCCGACGCCGCCGTCGACGTGATCATCTCCAACTGCGTCATCAACCTGTCCACCGACAAGGCGGCGGTACTGGCCGAGATGTACCGCGTGCTGCGCCCAGGGGGCCGCCTCGGCATCTCCGACGTCGTCGCCGACGACGACTTGACTCCGGCAGAGCGTGCCGAGCGCGGATCCTTCGTCGAGTGTCTCGCCGGTGCCTTGTCCCGCCGGGAGTACCTCGACGGCCTCAACGACTCCGGATTCGTCGACGCCGAGGTGACCTTCACCCATGAGGCCGCGGACGGCATGCACGGCGCCCTGATCCGCGCCAGCAAGCCCCAGGAAGACTGACTGTTGGGTGGCTCCGCCCGTGAGGGCTACGAGCCAGTTGTGCCTCGCTACTGCTGCGAGGTGGCGGTGCCGACACGATCAGCACCTGCACATGGAGGACGTCAGCTCAACCGCCGCGGCAGCCGCCGGTCCGTACAAGCGCTCGAAGCAGACATCCGCGTCTGGGCCAAGGCCTGGAACCAGGCCCCCAACCCTTCATCTGGACCAAGACCGCGCACGAGATCCCGGCCTCGATCGGACGGACTCTCACACGGATCTCACGCGCAGGACACTGAGCCATGGAGTGCAGTAGTGACCGAGTTCAGTTGCACCACAGCAGATGCCTTCTACGGCGTGCTGGCTGCTTGCTGCCGGGTGCGCAGGATGGCGAGCCAGCCGGGCAGGGTTTCGGGCAGGTCCGGGGTCCGCATGGGCACCGTCTCGATGAACGTCCTCTCGCTGAGCAGGACCGTCCACTCGTCGGCGGGGAAGCACTCGGCCATTTCCGCGCTCCCGAAGTGCGCTGGCCGCGGTATGCCGGTGGTGATCGCCCGCTCCAGCGGCTTCGGCAGCGAGGTCGGCGTTGCCCCCAGATGCTGGAGGTATTCGAGGATGCTGCCGGGGAAGTCCGTCTCGGCCAGGAGCAGCGTGCCACGCGCGCCGAGGACATCCCGGAGGTTGTGGGCCATGGCCTGGCGGTCAGGCAGGTCGAGCGTGTGGAAGACGCCACGGACGAGCACATTGGCCTCACCCAGCTCGGCGGCCAGCTCCGTTCCGGCCATCGGTGCCGCCAGGTCCATCGCACGGAACGCGAGGTCGGGGATGCCGCGGGACTCCTCGTTGGCCCGGGTGATGGCGTGCGGCGCCAGATCCACGCCGAGGGTGAACGGAAAGACGTCCGCCAGCATCCGGGTGAACCGGCCGTTGCCGCAGCCCGCGTCGACGATCGGCAGGCTGAGGTCACAGTGCCGACGAAGCTCCTCGAGGTAGCGCTCGGCCTCTGTTGCACTCTCGGTGTCCCAGAGGACGTCGCCGTGCTCGCCCGTACGGCTGATGCTTTCCCAGTACGCGTCCCAGCGACTGCTCACGTCCTTGGGTGCATGCCGCTGTAGACGCAGCACGTTCGGGACGATGAAGTACCTCTTCCACGACACGAGTACCTCCGCGCGATCGGGCGAGCACCTACGTCCGGGCGGGAGGGCCTGGACCCCGGTGACGCTACGTGAAGATCGTATCCGCCCCCTGCCGATCGCTTTGCGCCAGTTGGGCACGCAGGAACGTCCCCATCTCATCAGCCGGAAGAGGTGGGCTGAAGTGATATCCCTGCCCTTGCGCGCAGGCCAGGCTGCGGAGCTGGGCTGCCTGAGCGGCCGTCTCGACGCCTTCGGCAATAGGTTGCAGCCCAACGGCATCGACCAGCTGCACGATCGCCGCCACCAGGTTGCGCTGCTGGACGTCGGTGTCGATGCCTCGGACCAGCGACTGGTCGATCTTGATGGCGTCGACGGGTAGCTGGCGCAGGTAGCTGATCGAGGAGTACCCCGTGCCGAAGTCGTCAAGTGCCAGCCCGATGCCCAAGGAGCGCAGCTCCTGCAGAGTCTCCCGGATCTCGGCCTCGTCGCCCATCAGCCCTGTCTCGGTGATCTCCATTGTCAAGCGGGAGGCAGGCACACGACACCGACGCAAGGTGTCTTGAATGTAGGAGACGAAGCCGGACCCTCGAAACTCCACGGGCGAGGCGTTGACGTGCAGCCGAAAGGCCTCTGGCAGCACCTGCTCCGCCTGCCAGTCGGCGAGCTGGCGGATCGCCTCCGCAGCGACCACCCGCCCGACCTGGACGATGACCCCGGTCTCTTCGGCGATGCGGATGAACTCGCCCGGTAGCACCAGCCCGCGCTCCGGGTGCTGCCAACGCACGAGGGCCTCAGCGCCCACGACCCGGCCGGTGGAAAGCTCGACGAACGGCTGGTAGAACACCGTCAGCTGATCGGTGACGAGGGCGGTCTCCAGCTCGTCGGCGATCCGGACCCGGGCCAGTGCAGCCGCGCGCATGGCCGGTTGGAACACCTGAATCCTGTTGCGCCCGGCAGCCTTGCCCAAATACATCGCGGTATCTGCGTCCTGCAGCAGCGAATCCGCCGTCTGGCCCGGCGATCCGATGCACACCCCGATGCTCGCGCCCGGCGAGATCACGTGGTGACCGACCGACTGCGGCAGGCGCAGCTCCGCCAAGGCGCGCTCGGCGATGCGCAGGCCGTCTGCGGGTGTGGCGTCGGTGATCAAGACAGCGAACTCGTCCCCGCCGAACCGGGCCACAGTGTCGGTCTTTCGAGCGACAGCCAACAGCCGCCGGCCGACCTCGACCAGGACCATGTCCCCACCAGCATGGCCCAGCCGGTCGTTGATCAGCTTGAACCCGTCGAGGTCGAGCATCAGCACCACCGGGGGTCGGGCGCCGCGCTCAGCACAGGCGAGCGCATGGGTTATCCGGTCGCCGAACAAGGTTCTGTTCGGCAGACCGGTCAGCGGGTCCTGCAGTGCCTGGCGTTGCAGCTCCGCTTGCGCGTGCTCGAGCTGGACGGTGCGCTCAGCCACATGCTGCTCGAGCCCCGCATACAGCACCTCCAGCTCCTCGGCGAGCATGTTCAGGCCCACGACCACCGCTTCTATGGAGTCTGCATCGCCTCTCGGTTCCAGCCTCGCACCGAGGTCACCAGCAGCGAGCCTCACCACGAAGTCGACCAGTGCTTCCAGGCGCGGATCGTCACCCGCCTCGGGCATGGTCGCCTTCTCGAAGCCACGCCACTGCGGCGACCTCGGATGTGAAGAAGCGAGTCGGGACGGGCACCGGACTGACTCCCAGGGCGAAGTTCGCGATGACCCGGTCGACCGCTGACTTGCCCAGCAACGCGATCCGCGACGCCGAAGACGGTTGCGCAAAGACCACTCTCGCGTCACGCGTCAAGGTGCCCGTCCCCTGCATGTCGACCAGCATCGGCTTACGCTCGCCGTTGCAGACCCCCACCAGCGCGGCAACGGCCTCTCGCGCCAGGTCCCCGGTGATCTTGACGCCAGGAGCCCACCACAGCCGGGCAATACCGTCGGCATCCAGAACTACGGTCATCTGACCACCGTCTCCCGCGGTCATCTGCACTCCTCAACGGGCCTTGAAGCGACGAGACTTGTCTGATCGCATCCACGTCCACAGTATCCGCATACCTTGGCCACGTCCTTTCGTGCCATCGCCGGCCCGCCCGACAGCAAGCGCCCCGTGGACTTGTTGAGGACGGGTGACGGTACAGCCTTCTGGGCACGGTGACCCGCCTCAAGATGGTGGATTGCCCGCCGCCGATGTGGGGCTTGGGTAGGTGGTGGGGTGGGGCGGTCACGTCGTGCCAGCCACTGACCCCAGACATCCTGCCCGACTGGACCTCGGACACCTCCCTGACCGGCTGGCTCGGCTCGCTGGGGCGGTGACACCAAGCCACCGGGATTATGGGCTCTCCTGACACACCTAT
>JBBQUB010000072.1:0-12257 GCA_038212865.1 Actinomycetales bacterium | reverse complement strand
AGCACCACCATCAACCGGGTCGTCACGGCCTGCGCATCGGCCACGTCAGACACTCTGACGATCCTCAGCACGAGCGCTCGATCATCGTGGCAGCGGACCGCCGCCCACGTCGACTCGACGACGCCTGAACCCAGCTCAGCGGTGATGGTGAAACCCGGCACGAGCGGCTGGTCCGTGATGGCAACCCCCTATGGTTTCGACATGGCTAGTGACGCACCTACGATCCTCGCAACCTCCGGTGGCTATCGGGAGCACGACCGTCTGCGCTTCCAGTTCGCTGACCTGCTCCACTATGCCGTTGATCTGTCAGGTGCCTCCGGAGTTGTCCCCAGGGTGTGCAACGTGGGCACTGCCTCTGGCGACGACCCCCGTTTCCAGATGGACATGTCCGAGGCCGGTCGGGTGGCCGGCTTCGACCTCACCCACCTCAGCTTGTTCTCGATGCCGAACGTGGACGACATCGAGGGGCACCTCATGGCGCAGGACGTCGTCTGGGTAAACGGGGGTTCCGTCGCCAACCTCCTGGCCGTATGGCGGGTGCACGGCCTCGATGAGATCCTTCGACGCGTCTGGGCGGCTGGGGTCGTCCTGGCCGGCGTTTCCGCGGGATCGATCTGCTGGTTCGATGGCGGCACCACCGACTCTTTCGGTCCCGAGCTGCAAGCCGTCACGAATGGTCTGGGATTCCTGCCCTACGCCAATGGCGTCCACTATGACAGCGAGGCCCGACGCCGGCCTCTGGTTCACCGGCTCGTCGCTGACGGCACCCTTGGCACCACACACTGTACGGACGACGGAGTCGGAATGCTGTACCGCGGAACGGAATTCGTCGAGGCGGTCACCGAACAGGCAGGCAAGGCTGCCTACATCGTGCGCCGCGAAGGTGACCGCGCTGTAGAAGTGCGGCTCGAGACGCGACGTCTCGCCGCGCGCCCAGCTCAGACGCCCGCCGGCGCTGCCAAGTCCGTGACCTGGCAGCGCTGAACGGCGATCAGCTCAACGCTTAGCCGGCCCGCTGACCTGCTCCACAGTCCCGTGGGCGGCACTGGCTCGAGCCGCATCGATGACGGCGAGCGTGTGCACCGCGTCATACGGGTCGACCGGCATTGCCGCCTGCGGATCCGGAGCGGCGAGTGCTTGCCTCACCTGTAGATAGAAGTCGACCTGTCCGCTGGCCGGCCGGGTCACCGGAGTGCGTTGCTCTCCCGCGTAGATCCACCCGCACTGTCCCTCGTCCGCGTGGGCCAGGTCGGGATAGATGTCTGTGCCATCATCCTCGAAAGCGTTGAGCAGGAACGCCCCACGTCGTCCCAGGATCCGCACGCGCGGCCCGGGCGCGGCCGAGACGGACGTCGCACCCAGGTGGGACACCACCCCGGATGTATGCAGGCAGGCCAGGAAGGCGTCATCCTCGGCGACTGTGGTGCGCGCTGATATCTCGGCATAGACCGTCTCGATCGGCCCGAATAGGTCAACCGCGGCGTCGATCATGTGGCTGTGCAGATCGAGCAGGATGCCCCCGCCGCCAGCCGCGGAAGCGTTCTCACGCCACCGGTCCTTGGGCGTGGGACGCCAACGTTCCCAACGGAACTCGTGACGAAAGACCTCACCCAGCCGACCGGACCTCACGGTGTCTCGAGCGGCCACGTGTTCGGCGTCGAACCGGCGGTTCTGGAAGACGGTCAGAGCCACGCCAGCCGCGCGAGCTGCCTCGACGACCCCCAGAGCCTGCGTCGCGTCCGTGGCCAGTGGTTTGTCGACCACCACGGCGATCCCCGCGTCTATGCAAGCTCTCGCCTGATCAGCGTGAATGCCGCTGGGAGTGGCAAGCACGATGAGATCGAGACCTTCTACCGCCAGCAGGCCACCGAGGTTCGCCACCACCTGAGCGCCCGGGACCTCCTCGCGGACCTGCTCCGAGCGTTGCGGATCTGAGGTCGCGACCGCAGCGATCGTCATACCCGCCTGCTGAAGCAGTGGTGCGTGAATACCCCGGCCCGCGGAACCGAACCCGGCCAGGCCCACCGCGGTCATGGGGACGACATCGGCTGGTCGACGTCCGAGATCGGGTCCTGCCTCCCGAGCCGGCTGGGCCACCAGATGCGTCCACCGAGGTCGTACGCGAAGGCCGGGACCAACAGGGAACGGACGACCAGGGTGTCCAGCAAGACCCCGAAGGCAACAATGAACGCGATCTGGACGAGGAAGACGAGCGGGATGACGGACAAGGCCGAGAACGTTGCTGCAAGCACGATGCCCGCACTGGTGATGACCCCACCGGTGACGGCCAGGCCGACGATGACTCCCATTCGGGTCCCCCGCTCCGCCGACTCCTCGCGGACCCGCGTCATCAGGAATATCGAGTAGTCGATGCCCAGCGCGACGAGGAAGACGAAGGCATAGAGCGGCGTCGCCGGATCGGACCCCGGGAACTGAAAGACGTGGTTGAACACGAGCGCCGCCACACCGAGGGTCGCTGCGAACGAGATGACGTTGGCGACGACCAGGATCACCGGCGCGGCCAACGATCGCAACAGCAAGATCAGCACCAGAAACACCACGACCAGGATCGCCGGGATGATGACCCGCAGGTCGCGCTGGCTGGCCTGCCGGACGTCGAAGTTGACGGCAGTACTGCCGCCCACCAACACGTCGGGACCGACCGTGTCAAGACTGTCGCGCAGCGTCTCGACCACGGCCTCGGCAGCGGGGCTGTCGGCGGCAGGCGTCAATGTCGCCTGCACCAGGACGTTGCCATCCACGACCTTCGGCGGTACCCCCGGCGCTTCCCCCACAAACGCAGAGGCGACACCACGGACGGACTTCACCTTCGCCAGGACCTGATCGGCCTTGGCCTCGGGCGCGATGATCTGCACCGGCGAGCCCGAACCCGCCGGGAAGTGCTCGGCCAGGACCTCCTGGCCGGTGACGGACTCAACCTTGTTCAAGAAGACCTGCGACTGGGTGATCCCGTCGGCCTTCAGTGTTGGGGCGAAAGCCGCGCAGGCGAGCAACGCCACCAGCGTGACCACCCAGGTGCGACGCGGGTGTTGACCCACCATGCCGGCAACTCGACCCCAGATGCCGCGCCGTCCCACCGAGTCCTCGGCGTGGACGTGGTCGATCTTGGGGATGACCGGCCAGAAGATGCGGCGGCCGAACAGCAACAGCACCGCCGGCAGGAAGGTCAGCGCCGACACCAACGCTCCGGCGATACCCAGCGCACCGATCGGCCCCAGTCCTCGAGTGCTGCCGAGCTGGGAGAGCAATAGACAGAGCAGGCCAAGAATCACGGTGGCCGCACTGGCGGCGATGGGCTGGACCGCGGCCTTCCACGCCACCGCCATGGCGGCCCACTTGCTCGGGTGCTGATGTAGCTCCTCGCGATAGCGGGCGACAAGGAGCAGCGAGTAGTCCGTCGCCGCGCCGACGACCAGAATCGACAGAATTCCCTGGCTTTGGCCGTTCAGCCCGATGGTGTTGTTCTTGGCCAGGGGGTAGATCACCATCGCAGCGGCCGCCAGCCCGAAGACCGCGGTCATGAGCACTGCGATCGGAAGGATCGGGCTGCGGTAGACCACCAGCAGGATGAAGAACACGACGCTGAGCGCCACCATCAACAAGATGCCGTCGATGCCTGCGAACGCAGTCACGAAGTCAGCCAGGACTCCCCCGGGCCCGGCAACGTATACGGCCAGTCCGCTCGGCGTCAGAGTGGTCGCCGCTGACGCTTTCAGCGCCTTGGCCCCCTCGAACAGCGGGCTGGAGGAACCGATCGTCTCGGCGGCTTTCTTGTCATCGAGGAGCACCGGCACCAGGAGCGCCTTGCCGTCCTGGCTCGGGATAGCCGTCGTGGGTCCTTGGCCCTGGGCTAGGTACGGCCCCATGGAGTACCCCTTGATGTCAAAGGGCAGGGACGGAATACCGGCGATGAACTTACCCACTGCGGCCGAGTCGGCCGGCAACAGACCGGTAGCGCGCTCGATCACCACGAAGTAAGGAATCGCGTTGGTCGAGCTGAACTTCGCCGCGAGTGTGCTGACCTCCGTGGACTCTGCGGACTTGGGCAGGAACGAGGCGTTGTCGTTCTTCTGCACCTCCGACAACCGGCCGACCAACGGGCCCCCGACCCCGGCGAGAGCCAACCATGCGAACAGCACGAAGGCGACAGCAAGAAGGCGGGTCAGCCTGGCCCGGCTGGCGGGCTTCGAGCGTTCGGCGGCCTCTTGCTCGGGCGTGATGTCGTGACGGCTCAACGGTGCTCTCCCGGTTGATGTCTGAAGGGTGATCTCTGAACGGCTTCGCCAGCCTAGGGGCAAATATGCCAGTCCCTCCGCGTAGTCTGCTGACATGCGTTTTGAGCACCTCGGCTTCAAGCCCGACTACGTCGACTACGAGTCTGCGTGGGACCGCCAGCGAGAGGTGCATGCCGCCGTTGTCGCCGGCCAGGAGCCCGACACCGTGCTGCTGCTCGAGCATGCCACCGTCTATACCGCGGGCAAGCGCACCGAGCCTCACGAGCGCCCCTTCGACGGCACTGCGGTCATCGACGTGGACCGGGGCGGAAAGATCACCTGGCATGGCCCCGGCCAGCTCGTGGGCTACCCCATCGTCCGGCTGGCTTCGCCCATCGACGTCGTGGCCCACGTCCGTCGCCTCGAGGACATGATGATCCGGGTCTGTGCGGACCTCGGGATCACGGCCGGGCGCGTCGAAGGGCGTAGCGGTGTGTGGCTGCGGGCCGACGAGTCGGGACCCGACCGCAAGATCGGAGCCATCGGCATCCGGGTGAGCCAGAGCGTCACCATGCACGGTTTTGCCCTCAACTGCGACTGCGACCTGTCCTGGGCCCAGGTGATCGTGCCGTGCGGGATCGCGGACGCCGGCGTCACCTCGCTGAGCAAGGAGCTGGGGCGCAACGTCCCGGTGCACGAGGTGCTCCCCTACGCGGAGAAGCACCTGAGCGACATCCTGGGCTGACCCTGCGTGTCCGACATACCCGATATACCCGGTATGGGGTAGGCTCACGCTGCGCGTCGGGGCGAACAACGGGGCCGACCAGTGACCACATCGACGGCAGAGCTGGCCATCTCCACGAGGGGCCTGCGCAAGACCTACCGCAACCGCAAGGGCCGCCACGTCGCGGTTCAGGGGCTGGACCTGGATGTTCCGGTCGGTGGCGTGCATGGCTTCCTGGGGCCGAACGGGTCCGGCAAGACCACAACGATCCGTATGCTGCTGGGGCTGATTCGCGCCGATTCGGGCACTATGAGCATCTTCGGCCACGAGGTCCCGAAGCATCTGCCGGAGGTCGTCGGGCGGGTCGGCGCGATCGTCGAGTCGCCCAAGTTCTTCCCCGCGTTCAGCGGCCGCAAGAACCTCGAGCTGCTCGCCGAGGCCATCGGTCGCCCGCGTGGCACGGTCCAGCAGGTCCTCGAGCAGACGGGTCTCGGCGAGCGTGGCAAAGACAAGTACCGCACCTACTCCCTGGGCATGAAGCAGCGGCTGGCGATCGCTGCCACGCTGCTCAAGGAGCCCGATCTGCTTATTTTCGACGAGCCCACCAACGGCCTGGACCCGGCCGGCATCCGCGAGATCCGCAACACGATGCGTTCGCTCGGCGAGCAGGGCAGGACCGTCCTGGTCAGCAGCCACATCCTGGACGAGGTCGAGCAGGTGGCTGACACCGTCTCGATCATCGGCCACGGCCGATTACTGGCCTCAGGCCCGGTGGCCGACGTGATTGGTGACCAGACGGCGACATCTATGCGAGTCGGAATCGCTGATCCCGTTGCGGCACAACGCATTCTCACCGATGGCGGACTCATGGTCCGCCGGGATGGCCTTCTGCTCGTCGTCGAGGGCGTCGGCGATGGCGCCGAGATCACCAAGCGCCTTGCCGCTCACGATCTGTTCGTGAACGAGCTGACACCGGTTCGCGCTGACCTTGAGTCGGTGTTCCTGGAGCTGACTGCTGGCGAAGGCCTCGAGACCTCCGGAGCTGCCCGATGATGCGCCTGACCAAGATCGAGCTGCGGCGGCTGTTCTCGCGCCGACTTACGACCGTCGCCCTCCTGGGCGCTTTGGTCGCCACTGGGCTGATGATGTTCGCCACCTTTCAGGATGCCAAGCCGCTCGACAGCGCTCAGCTGGCGTCACAGCGAGTGCAGTTCGACCAGGCGCGCAAGGACTGGGATGCCAACGGCGCACAGCAGGTCAAGGACTGCCTGGCACAGCAGGCCGTGACCCAGAAGACGGACCCCAAGGCCGACTTCGGCTGCAACCAGATGGAACCCAAGCTGGAGAACTGGGGCAAGCCGCAGGCGAAGTTCGCCGAGTTCATGCCCGGCGCCCTCCTGGCAGGGTCCTATCTGCTGACCTTCGTGGGCTTCGTCATCGGTGCCAGCTTCGTGGCCGCCGAGTTCAGCAGCGGGTCGATGGCCAACTGGCTGACCTTCGAGCCGCGGCGGATGCGGGTCTATGCCAGCAAGCTGGCGGCGGCTGGCCTTGGCCTGATCCCGGCCACGGTCGCGTTGCTCGGCCTGCTCACCGCCGGCGTCTGGCTGATCATCCGCAATTTCAGCCCCACCGTGGGCACGACTGCCAAGGTTTGGGGTGATCTCGGCGAGATGGGCGCCCGCTCGCTTGCGCTGGCATTGGCTGCCACCGTGACTGGTGCTGCCATCGGGGTGCTGCTACGCCGCACGGTGGCGGTGCTGGGCATCGCCGTGGGCTACCTCGTGCTCGTCGAAGGCGTCTTCGCCCAGGCGCTTCAGGGTGCGAAGCCCTGGCTCTTGCAGCTCAACGTCAACGCCTGGCTGCAGCACGGGGCCGGCTACTTCATCCAAAGCTGCACGACCGACGCCCAGGGCGGCTACAGCTGCCAGGGAGTCGAGAAGGTCCTCTCGTTCGGTCACAGCACGGCCTATCTGGGCTTGCTGGTCGTGCTCGTCGTCGGCCTCGCCGCCCTGGTGTTCCGCCGCCGCGACGTCAGCTGAACCGGCTTGGCGCCATCAGGGGTTTCCGGGGCGCGGGACCGGGCTGAGGGGGAGCCGGATCGTGATCGTTGCCCCCCCGCGCTCGGGCGAGGTTGCCTCGATGGTGCCGCCGTGTCCGGCCACGATCTCCCGGGCGACCGCCAGCCCGATGCCGGAGCCCGTCACGTGCTGGGCCGATCGACCGCGCCACAGCCTGTCGAAGACGTGGGGCAGCTCGTCCTGCGCGATGCCAGGTCCGCTGTCGACAACGCGCAGCACCGCCTGGTCGCCCTCCGCCTCCACCATCACGCTGACCCCGTCACCGGGGCGGCAGTAGCGCGCGGTGTTGGCCAGCAGATTGCCGACCGCCTGGTGCAAACGATCGGAGTCCGCCCTCACCGCAACCCGCCCGTTGAGCTGGCTGTCCACCACCAGCCCAGCGGCGCGCAGCTGAGGATCGCGCACCAGCAGCTCGTCGCGGGCGACCTCGCTCAGGTCGACGTCGGTCCGCTGCGGCGAGACTCCGGTAGCCTCGACCGCGGAAAGCTCTGCAAGGTCGCTCACCACCCGTCCCAGGCGGAGTGACTGGTCGTGCAGGCCGGCCAGCCCCTGCGGCGTCGGCTCGGCCAGCCCATCGCGCAGCTCCTCAAGCCCGGCCTGGAGTGCTGCGAGCGGGGTGCGCAGCTCGTGGGCGACGTCGGCGGTGAGGTTTCGCCGGTCACGTTCCGAGCAGGCGACCGTGTCCGCCATCGAGTCGAAGGCGTGGGCCAGCTCACCAAGCTCTCCCGGTCCCTGCACGACCGTGCGGGCCTCTCGATCGCCCGCCGCGAAGGCTCGGGCGGCGGAGGTCATGGCGTCGATGGGCCGGGTCAGCAACCGGGTGACGACCACGCTGGCGACCAGTGCGACAACGAGGGCAACCACCGCAGCCACCACGATCCACGACCAGGCGACGTCGCGACCGGTTGTCCCCGTTACCTCGAACACCAGCCGCACGGTTCCGACGCTGACACCGTTCACGACCACGGGAGCATTCACGACTCCCTGGCCGCCGACCGGCCCGGTGCCCATGCCCTGACCCTGGCCGCCAACCGGTCCGGTGCCCGTGCCCTGACCCTGGCCGACGTGGGCACCTCCCGAGGCGGTCACCAGCGGACGTCCGGATGAGTCCATGACGAACAGTCGGGCTCCCGCTGCCTCAGCCAGGGCACTGGTGCGGCTCTGGTCTGCTCCCTCCCAGCCCGAGGCCTTCTGGTAGGCGTCCCCCGCCGCCGCCGCAGCAGCGGTGGCCGCCCGCTCACGGCCCACTTCCTCGGCCACCTGGAAACCCCGACCGACACCGATGAGCGCTGCCGCCGTCAGCACGAGCACAGAGGAGACCGCCACCAAAACGAAAGCCAGCAACAGCCGCCGACCCATCGGACCGAGGCCGACGCGGGAAGATCTCACCGTGGATCTCGTTGGAGGCGCAGCCGATAGCCGACGCCTAGCACGGTCTCCAGCACATCAGCCCCGGAGGGACCGAGCTTTCGTCGCAGATTCTTCACGTGCGAGTCGATGGTCCGCTCATAGCCCGCGTACTCGTAGCCGCGGACCCGGTTGACGAGCTCGTAGCGTGAAAAGACGCGCTCCGGCGCCGCCGCGACAGCCGCGAGCAGACCCCATTCGGTTGGGGTCAGGTCTATCGAGCGACCGTCCAGCCAGGCCTCGTGCCGGGGCTCGTCGATGCGCAGCCGTCCTTCGCCATAGGTGACTGGCCCACCATCGGGGGGCAACCCCCCGCCGCTTCGGTGCAGCACAGCCTGGACCCGCAGCACAACCTCGTGTGGGCTGAACGGTTTGGTGACGTAGTCGTCTGCGCCAAGCTGCAGGCCGTGGATTCGGTCCTCGAGGGCGCTGCGAGCAGTGAGGACGACCACAGGCAGGTTTCCCGCCGCCCGGACCTCACGCAACACGTCGGTACCGTCGAGATCTGGGAGTCCGAGGTCCAGGACGACGAGGTCAGGTGGTGCGGACGTGAGCAGCCGGATCGCCTCGGCGCCGGTTCCCGTAGTCAGCACGGACAGACCGGCGCGCTCCAGATAGCGGCGGAGCACCTCTCGGATGTCGCGTTCGTCCTCAACGACCAGCACTGTGGGCATACCTCATCATCGCGGGTCCGGCGCGGTCGAGGGGGTCCCACCCTGCCAGGAGCCCCTGAACACCGCAAAATCCACACCATCTGCACATCGCCGTCAGCAGCAGCTGTACGAGAAGGGCTCGACCCAGACCGCACGCCTACCGAAAGGTGAGGACGAGTCGAGTCGCCTTTCGCGGAGACTGCCATCCCCATCAGCCTCACGAAAACGCTGGCTCGAGGCTGTATGCCGGCGCAGGCTCGTCCGGGAACGCGCGTCACCGGCGTAGTCTTGAGGTCTGCCTCTGGTGACATCCGCCTGGGGCAACCTGTTTGTCTCATGAACATGGCAAGGGAGTTTTTGTGAGCGTCGCACCTGACGGTCGCCGCATGCTGCGGATCGAAGCCCGCAACGCGGAGACACCGATCGAGCGCAAGCCGCAGTGGATCCGAACCACCGCCAAGATGGGGCCGGAATACACCGCGCTGAACTCGATGGTGAAGACCGCTGGTCTGCACACGGTCTGTCAGGAAGCCGCCTGCCCCAACATCTTCGAATGTTGGGAGGACAAGGAAGCGACATTCCTGATCGGTGGTGAGCAGTGCACGCGACGGTGTGACTTCTGCCAGATCGACACCGGCAAGCCCGATGATCTCGACCGCGATGAGCCCCGACGGGTTGCCGAGTCGGTCCGGCAGATGGGCCTTCGCTACGCCACCATCACCGGTGTCGCTCGCGACGATCTGGAGGACGGTGGTGCATGGCTCTACGCGGAGACGATCCGCATGGTGCGCCAGCTCAACCCGGGCACGGGCGTCGAGATCCTGGTCCCCGACTTCAACGGCGATCCCGAGCTCGTCGGCCAGGTTCTTGATGCCAGGCCAGAGGTGTTCGGGCACAACGTCGAGACGGTCCCCCGAATCTTCAAACGGATCCGCCCCGCGTTCGGGTACGAACGCTCGCTGGGGGTCATCACCATGGGCCGAATGGCCGGTCTGGTGACCAAGTCCAACCTGATCCTGGGCATGGGCGAGGAGGAGCATGAGATCGAGCAGGCCCTGCGCGACCTGCATGATGCAGGCACCGACCTCATCACCATCACGCAGTATCTGCGGCCCTCACCACGCCATTACCCGGTCGACCGTTGGGTCAAGCCAGAAGAGTTCCTCCGGTGGTCCGACCTCGCGGAGGAGATCGGCTTCAAGGGCGTGATGAGTGGGCCCCTGGTGCGTTCCTCCTACCGAGCGGGTCGCTTATGGGCCCAGGCCATGTCTCGTTGGGGGCGCCCGGTGCCGACGCTGCTGTCCCACCTCACCGCGGCCGCTTCGAGCCCGGCCCGCCAGGAGGCCTCATCGCTGCTCAAGCGCGGCCTTTCCGATGTCTCTCGAAGGTAGTCTGATCCCCATGTTCCGGAAGAAGAGCGCTCAGTCAAACCTGCCTTCAAAAGCGCCCAAGAAGCCCGGCCGCTTTGCCCAGACCCGTCAGGTCTTCACCGCAGCCAAGGGCGTGGACCCGATGATCGGCTGGTGGATGGCGCTGGCTGCGCTGGGCACGCTCGTCGCGATGCTCGTCATCGGTCTCCTGATCGATCGTTGGGTGTACTTCCTCGTCCTCGGTGTCCCGATGGCGGCTCTGGCCGCGTCGGTCGTGCTCAGCATCCGGGCCAAGCGCGCGGCCTACAAGTCCATCGAGGGCCAGCCCGGCGCTTCTGGCGCTGCCCTGTCCTCCTTGCGGAAGGGCTGGTACTTCGAGCAGCAACCCGTCGCCGCTGAGGCGGCCCGTGCCGGCGACATGTCCTCAACCGCAATGGTCTTCCGCGCAACGGGACGCCCAGGCGTGGTTCTCGTCGTCGAAGGGCCAGCGGCCCGGGCGACCAAGCTGGCTGAGGCTGAGCGCAAGAAAGTTACCCGGATTGCCGGGGCCAGCGTCCCGGTCACGGTCGTCCGCGTTGGCGAAGGCGGTGGCAAGGACGAGGTGTCGGTCCGCAAGGTGGCCGGCAAGATCCAGCGGATGAAGCCGGTGCTCACCAAGGAAGAGGTCGCCGCGGTCAACAAGCGGCTCAAGGCACTGGGCGGACTGCGTCCTCCGCTGCCAGCCGGCGTCGACCCCAATCGGATCCGGATGGACCGCAAGGCAATGCGCGGCCGCTGACCACTCGCAAACCGAGGACCGTGCACGCGATTCGCTCGGAAACCCAAGGTTCGCTCAGAGGCGCGCCAGAACGGTGCCGGCAAGCTTGTCGTGGAAACCGCGGCTGTCGCGATCCCAGATCACCGCTGGAATGACCAACGCCAGCAGGATCGTGCGAATCACCGCCGGGAGCGGCCCCGCGCTGGCGCCACCAAGTCGCACCACACGCATACGGAGCAGTCGATGTCCGATGGTGGAACCCAGAGTTCCGACCAGCAGCAGGTTCATCAACACGAAGACCACCAATGGTTTGAACGAGCCCAGTCCCCCCTCGCCAAGGCGGTAGTGCATGAACCCCACGGCGATGAGATTGCTGACCAGCCAGTCCACGAGTATCGCGGCCGCCCGCCGGCCGAGGCGAGCAACCGAGCCAGGCCCACGTTCCGGCATACCGAGTCTGCGTCCCGGGTAGTCCTCGGGGTCCCCGCCCACTGCGCCGGGGCCATCGAGCCATGAGGCGACATCCTTGCGATCAAGCACGAGTCACAGGCTACGTCCCCCGCGCCCTTGACGTAACACCCGTGAAACATCCGGGTCACTGCGCAGAAATCCCGCCCCGCTAGGGTCGGTCCCGATGCCGCACCAGGCCCGGCCACGACGCGCCAGGCCCCACAACTGGAGGTTGGATGTTCAGCAAGCCCGAAGAGGTCCTCACATTCATCAAGGACGAGGACGTCAAGTTCGTCGATGTTCGCTTCTGTGACCTGCCCGGCGTCATGCAGCACTTCAATGTGCCAGCCGCCTCGCTGACCTTGGACTTCTTTTCCGAGGGCCAGATGTTCGACGGCTCCTCGATCCGCGGCTTCCAGGCCATCCACGAGTCCGACATGAAGCTGATCCCGGACCCGAAAAGCGCCTACCTGGACCCGTTCCGCACCCAGAAGACCCTGATCATGAACTTCTCGATCGTGGACCCGTTCACCGATGAGCCGTACAGCCGCGACCCGCGCAACATCGCCGCCAAGGCCGAGGC
>JBBQUB010000071.1:0-12301 GCA_038212865.1 Actinomycetales bacterium | reverse complement strand
CAAGACCTCATCGGGGCTCGGCTCGAACTCATACAGGGGCAGCACCTCGTCCGCCTCGGGGGGGTCGATGCCCTCGACCACCTCAAGGGGCAGCAGTCGAATGACCTTGGGCTCCTGGGTAACCATGCTGACGAACCGCGTGAACACCACGTGCACCTCGTCGACACCACCGTCCTCATAGTCCTTGATGAAGTCGTCGGTGATCCGCCCACCGATCTCGCGAGCGATCTCGAACTTCGGGCTGTCTGAGAAACCCGACCACTCCTGAGCGAACTCGCGACGACGGAACTTGTAGAAGCCCACTGCCTTGCGGCCCACGAGGTAGGCGCTGACTTCCTTGCCCTCCGCGCGCAGCTTCTCGGCGAGCATCTCGCTCTCCTTCAGCACAGCCGAGGAGTAGGCCCCGGCCAGACCCCGGTCGCTGGTGATGACCACCATCGCGGCCCGCCGCACCTCGCTCTTCTCCAGGGTGAGCGGATGCTCGACGTTGGAGAACGTGGCCACCGCGGACACGGCTCGGGTGAGCGCCAGGGCGTACGGCCTGAACTCGGTGACCCGCTGGCGAGCCTTGACAACCCGCGAGGCCGCGATGAGCTCCATCGCACGCGTGATCTTCTTGGTCGCCTGGACGGTCCGGATGCGCTGGCGGTAGACCCGCATCTGCGCTCCCATATGTTCCCGCCTCTCCTAAGAGTTCGATAAATGTCTGGTCCGTATGACGTGTCGCCGCTTTGCCCTATCCGGTGCGCGGGCACCGGGCGGTCAGAGGTGACCACCCGGCATACCGGTCATCGCTTCTGTTTGACGATCTTGACCTGCTCGACCTCGTCCTGGGCCAGGGCCTGCGCCTCGGCCTCGCGGCCGAGTGGAACAGTGTCCTTGCCGCCGGCCAGGAACTGCTCCTTGAATGCGTTGACAGCCTCCAGGACCCCGGCCTCGGTGTCGTCATCAAACTTCTTGGTCTCGCGGATGGCATCGAGCAGACCTGACTTCTCGCGTCGCAGGTGGTCCAGGAACTGCGCCTCAAAGGACTTGATGTCGCCGACCGCGATGTCGTCGAGCTGACCGGTCGTGCCAGCCCAGATCACGACGACCTGTTCCTCGACAGCCATCGGGGAAGCCTGCTTCTGCTTGAGAAGCTCGATGAGTCGAGCACCCTTGGCGAGCTGGGCCCGCGACGCGGGATCGAGGTCTGAGGCGAACATGGCAAAAGCTTCCATAGCGCGGAACTGCGCGAGGTCGATCTTGAGCCGACCGGCAACCTGCTTCATCGCCTTGATCTGAGCCGCACCGCCGACCCGGGAGACTGAGACACCCACGTCGATGGCGGGACGCACGTTGGCGTTGAAGAGGTCGGACTGCAGATAGATCTGACCGTCGGTGATCGAGATGACGTTGGTCGGGATGTAGGCAGAGACGTCACCGGCCTTGGTCTCGATGATCGGCAGGCCTGTCATCGAGCCACCGCCCATGGCGTCCGAAAGCTTGGCGCAGCGCTCGAGCAGACGGCTGTGCAGGTAGAAGACGTCACCGGGGTAGGCCTCTCGGCCCGGCGGACGGCGCAGCAGCAGTGAGACCGCGCGGTAGGCCTCGGCCTGTTTGGACAGGTCGTCGAAGACGATGAGGACGTGCTTGCCGGCATACATCCAGTGCTGGCCGATGGCCGATCCGGTGTAGGCGGCGAGGTACTTGAAGCCAGCCGCGTCGGAGGCCGGAGCGGCGACGATGGTGGTGTACTCCAGCGCGCCAGCCTCTTCGAGGACGCCACGTACGGCCGCAATGGTCGAGCCCTTCTGGCCGATGCCGACGTAGATGCAGCGGACCTGCTGCGCCGGGTCGCCGGACGCCCAGTTGGCCTTCTGGTTGATGATCGTGTCAACCGCAACCGTGGTCTTGCCGGTCTGGCGGTCACCGATGATGAGCTCACGCTGGCCCCGGCCGATGGGAATCATCGAGTCGATGGCCTTGATGCCGGTCTGCAAGGGCTCGTCCACCGACTTGCGGTCCATCACACCAGGTGCCTGCAGCTCGAGCGCTCGACGGCCCTCGGCCACGATCTCGCCCAGGCCATCGATCGGCTGACCGAGCGGGTTGACCACCCGGCCCAGGAAGTTGTCGCCGACCGGGACCGAGAGCACCTCGCCCGTGCGCTTGACCTCCTGGCCCTCCTCGATACCGGAGAAGTCACCCAGGACAACGACACCGATCTGGTGTGCCTCAAGGTTGAGCGCGATCCCCAGCGTGTCGTCTGCGAACTGCAGCAGCTCGTTGGTCATCGCCGAGGGCAGTCCCTCGACATGTGCGATGCCGTCACCGGCGTCGATAACTCGGCCGACCTCTTCGCGGGAGGCCGCGCCGGGCTCGTAAGACTGAACAAACTTGTCCAGTGCGTCCCGGATCTCCTCCGGACGGATCGTGAGCTCCGCCATCAGTGTCTCTCTCCTCGTATGCGGCCCGAATTGAGTTTCGGACCGAAGCCTTGTTGGTGTCTCAGCGTGCGTCAATGCATGGTGCGTCAATACTGTTACCTGGCAAGGTCGCCGCTTATCTCAGCAGCGCCCGTTCCGCTTCCTGGACCCGGCGCAGGATCGTGCCGTCGACCACCTCGTCGCCGACCTGGACCCGGATACCTCCGATGACGGCAGGGTCGATCACGACATTGATCTGCACCAGTCGGTCGTAGATGCGGGAAAGTGCCTGCGATAGTCGCTGCCGCTGAGCCTCATCGAGCGCGACGGCCGCAGTCACCGTCGCGGTCAGCTGCTCGCGGCGCTTGGCGGCAATGGCCAGATAGCTCTCCAGGACCAGGCCGAAGCGCCGCCCCCGCGGAGTGGTCGCAGCCTGACGAACCAGCCGGATGGTCTCGGCCGAAGCCTTGCCGTTGAGCAGGGCACCGACCAGCGCAGCTTTGACTTTTTCGTCTCCGCCGTGAGCTGACAGAGCGTCTCGCAGCCCCGAGTCCGCCGCAACGACCCGACCAAAGCGGAAGAGGTCATCCTCGAGGGCGTCGAGCCGGTCTCCCGACTCGGCCGAGGCCACGACGGCTTCGACGGCCAGGCCCTCGGCGGCATCACCGAGGTCTCGGTCGTCCGCCCAGCGCTGGGAGACCAAGACCTTCAGCAGGTCGGTCGCCCCCGCGCTGATCTTGGGCCCGAAAAGGGAGTCGACCAGGCCACGTTTGGCCGCCTCGTCCCGCGACGGGTCGACCAGCGCGCGGCGCAGCGAGGCGCTCGAGTCGAGAGCACCCGTCACTCCGAACAGATCCTCGGCAAGTGCCGACCAGTCGGCTCCGGAACCCATAGCCGCGGCGAAGGCGTCGTGCCCGGCCGCGAATGCTGCCCTCGAAGAGCCCTGCATCAGACGTCCTGCCCGACCGTCTCGGGCCGGACCTCCCCCGCCTCGAGCTCAGCCAGGAAGCGCTCGACAATGCCCTTTTGGCGGGTCTCGTCGTGCAGCGACTCACCCACGATCCGGCTGGCGAGATCGATCGAGAGTCGACCCACCTCGGCCCGGAGCGAGACCACAGCCTGCTGACGCTCAGCCTCGATCTGCTTAGTCGCCGCCTCACCGATGCGGATCGCATCGGCCTGCGCCTGACCTCTCAGGTCGGCAATGATTGCGGCGCCCTGTTCCTGGGCTTCCTGACGGATCCGGCTCGCCTCGGCGCGAGCCTCGGCAAGCTGGGCCTTGTACTGCTCCAGGGCAGCCTGGGCCTGCTGCTGCGCCTCTTCGGCCTTGTTCATGCCACCCTCGATGGCCGCGGTGCGCTCGGCATAGGCCTTCTCGAGGCTGGGTACGACCTTCTTCTGGATCACGTAGTAGATGACCGCAAACGCGATGAAGCCGAAGACGAGCTCCGGCCAGTAGGGCAGGATCGGTGCTGATCCTGCCTCACCGGGCGCGCCGGTCTCGGCGATCAAGCTGGCGAGAATATGCACGGGTTCTCCTAGTGCCTATGTGCCACGAACTGTTGGCTGCCGGACGCGGCTCACAGGAAGAAGAGCACCAGACCGAAAATGGCCAGCGCCTCGGCGAGCGCGAAGCCCAAAATGGCGATCGGACGCAGCAGACCGGCGGCCTCCGGCTGCCGGGCCACGCCGTTGATGTAGGCAGCGAAGATCAGGCCGATGGCGATAGCGGGCCCAATGGCCGCGAGACCGTAGCCGACCAGCGAGAGGTTGCCTGTCACGATTTTGCCTCTTTCATTCTGTGGTTCCATGCGGCCGGTGCCGCGCGGAAACTGTGTGGGTGTTCCGATGGAGCTGTTCAGTTGTCCCGTTCACAGGTCGCCGGGCGACCCGTTCTTCGGGCGATCTTTGAGGTCAGTGCTCGTCGGAAAGCGCCCCTCCGAGGTAGGAGGCCGCGAGGAGGACGAAGACGTAGGCTTGCAGGAACTGCACCAGCGCCTCGAAAAGGGTCATCGCGAAGGCCATGATCCAGGCCGGGATGGCAACCAGCTTGAGGCCGATCGCGTCGCTCATGAAGAGCTCCGCACCACCCACGATGAAGACCGCGAGCAGCAGGTGTCCCGCGAACATGTTGCCGAAAAGCCGAAGGGCGAGCGTCAACGGGCGGGTGATGAAGAAAGTCATCAGCTCCAGCATGAAGACGAACGGTATGAGCCAGCCAGGCAGCCCCGGGGGGATCATCATCTTGAGATAGCCGACCGCGCCGTGCTTCTGGATGCCGATCCAGTGATAGGCCGCGTAGACGACGAGCACCAGCGCGATCGGGAACCCGATGCGGCCGAAGGTCGGCAGCTGCACCGGCGGGATGATGCCCATCCAGTTGTTGACCAGGATCAGGACGAACATCGCGAAGAGCATCGGAACGAACCGCATGAACTCCTTGGTGCCGATCGAGTCCCGCGCGACGTCGTTGCGGACGAAGTTGTAGATCTGCTCGGTGAACCACTGGCCCTTGGACGGGACGACCGCCGCGCGCTTGGTCGTCGCCACGAGCCACCAGCTGAGGCCGATGACGGTCAAGGTCATGACGACCATCGGGCGGGTGATCGCGATGGTCTGGTTTCCGAGGTGACCCAGAACGACCAACGGTTGCCAGAAGGAGTCCGCGGACGGCGGGAAGTGGACCTCACCCTCGCCGGAGGTCGACAGAGCGGCCAGCGTGGTGCCCAGCGCGTTCAAGCTCACAAGTCTCCTCGATCATCTGGTTCGAACCGTCTCGACGGGCCCTGGAGCCCGCCGTCGCCGCCCTCGGTCCCGTGGTTGCCGTGCGCGCGCGAGCGCCTGGTGCATGGTCCACGCTGGGGGCGACTGAAGAAGTCAGTCAGTACCGTACCGGAGCCAGATCACGTACAACGACAGGGCCATCCCCCCGAGCAGGCCAATCAAGATGAAGAAGCCGGTGTCGAGCCAGTGATCCAGCCCCCAACCGGCACCGCCGAAGACCACCGGGCCGGAGATCAGGTAGGCCGTGACGCTCGTGGCGAGCGACTGGGCACTGACCCGCGCGGCAGCCGAGTCGGACCGTTCGAAGGACTCAGGCGTTGGCTTTGTGGGTTCGGTCATCAGGCGCTCCAGTGCGGTTTGCGGGACGGCGTGACGTGCTCGGCCGGCATCCGTCAGCGTCCGCTCTGTGGCGACTGGACGGAGGGGCCGTCATAGATCTGGTGGCGCCCACGAATGAAGCCGGTGATCTGGCCAATCTGCCAGATGAGGCCCTCGGCGAGCACAGCGCCCGCGAAGGCCCGACCGTCCAGCCAGCTGGACCCCCTCAGCAGGACGATGACGAAGACCACGGCGATGAGCTGGCCGAAGTACACCACGATGGCCCCGGCCAGGCTGAGTCCCGGCTGACCATCCACGACCATCTTGATGGAGACCAGCCCGACACCGAAGATCACGAAGGCAACGAGGGCTCCAACCAGGGCACTGAGACTCCCGTGCCCACCGCGCCAGGCCCAAGCGACAGCGGCGATCACCGGGATCGCGACCAGGGAGGGCACCATGGCACCCCGGAGCATGGCTGCAAAGGGCCCGCGCGAAGCCCGCCTCGGCTGTTGTTTCGGAGAAGCAGTCACGAGCGTCGGCCCGGCATCCACCTGGGCAACCAGATCGTCAGCACCATCGCCGAGACGGCAATGACAGAAATGCCCACGAAGGGGAGCCAGCCGTCGACGTAGGCAAAGGACATCGCGCCCAGAGCGACCACGGCCGCCCACAGGTAGAGCAGCAGGACCGCCCGGACATGGGAGTGCCCGATCTTCAGCATCCGGTGATGCAGGTGCTGGGCGTCCGGGTGCCAGGGCCGCCGTCCCGCACGGGTGCGTCGGACCACAGCAAGCAGGACATCGAGCAGGGGCAACGAGAGGATGGCAAGGGGAAGGACCACCGGGAGCAGGATGGCCGCGGCTGCGTTGCCGCCGACCTGGGCGCTGGGGTCGATGCTGCCGGTCATCGAGATCGTCGCAGCCGCCAGCAGGAGCCCGAGCAGGAGAGCACCGGCATCGCCCATGAAGAGTCGGGCCGGGTGGAAGTTGTGCGGCAGGAAGCCGACGCAGCAGCCGACCAGCGCGGCTGTGATAAAGGTCGCAGAGGAGAAGACGTTCGGCGGGTCATAGGTGCGCGACAGCAGGTAGGAGTAGCCGAAGAACGCCAGCCCGGCAATGCCCACGACGCCAGCGGCCAGTCCGTCCAGACCGTCGATGAAGTTCACCGCGTTGGCCGAGATGACGACGATGAGGATCGTGATCGCCACCAGGAGTGGCGTCGGGAGGACGGTGACGCCGAACAACGGCAACGACAACAGCTGAACGCCCTGGAAGGCCATCACCCCGGCAGCCAGAATCTGCCCCGCCAGCTTCGTCAACCAGTCCAGCTCACGGATGTCGTCCAGCACCCCGACGGCACACACGATGACGGCGCCGATCAGCACTCCCTTCATCTCGCCCCCCAGGAAGATCTGGGACAGGTACGGCAGCCGACTGGCGACCAGCAGTGCCGCGACAAACCCGATGAGGATAGCCACTCCACCAAGGCGCGGGATCGGTACGGCATGAACGTCGCGGGCGCGCACGGGGGTGATCGCGCCGGTCGCGATGGCGAGCCGCCTGACGAAGGGGGTGGCGGCATACGTCATGACTGCTGCCACCACAAAAACCAGGAGGTACTCCCGCACGGATCAGCGCCTAGCTCGAGAACGATGCAGCCGTGGGGTCAACGGCGCGACAAGGGTTAACGCAGCGACCAAGATCAGCTGCTAAGGCGAGGGTATGCCGGGAAGCGGCCGACGAGGTCAGTCACCTCAGCCCGGATCTCTTTGGCCTTGGCATGGTCGGGGTCGCCGTCGGTCTGTGTCACTGCGCGATGGATGAGGTCGGCGATGACCTTCATCTCGTCGGTGCCCATGCCCTGGGTCGTCACGCAGGGGGTGCCGACGCGGATGCCCGAAGCGGTGTTCGGCGGTTGCGGGTCGAACGGGATGGCATTCTTGTTCAGCACGATGCCAGCAGCATCTGCACGACCCTCGGCCTCCTTGCCGGTCACCCCGACCCCCTGCAGGTCATGCAGTGACAGGTGTGTGTCCGTGCCTCCGGTGATCGGACGAATCCCCCTCTCCCCCAACGAAGTTGCGAGCTGCTGGGCGTTCGCGATGACCTGCCTGGCATAGACCTGGTATGCCGGTTGGGCACACTCGAGAAGGTTGACCGCCTTGGCGGCGATGACGTGCATGAGCGGGCCACCCTGCATCATCGGGAAGACGGCCTTGTCCAGCTTGGCCGCGTGCTCGGCCTTGCTGACGAGCATGCCGCCGCGTGGTCCGCGCAGAACCTTGTGCGTCGTGAAGGTGACGACATCGGCATAGGGCACCGGGCTCGGGATCGCCTTTCCGGCGACCAACCCGATGAAGTGTGCGGCATCGACCCAGAAGATCGCGCCCACCTCGTCGGCGAGGTTGCGGAAGAACTCGAAGTCGATCAGTCGCGGGATGGCGGAGCCGCCAGCGACGATGAGCTTGGGCCGGTGGGCCCTGGCCAGCTCTGCCACCTGGGCGTAGTCGATGTCCTCGGTCTCCCTGTCCACCCCATAGTGCACGGCGTTGAACCACTTGCCGCTGAAGGAGACCTTCGAACCATGAGTGAGGTGACCTCCGTGCGGCAGGGACATCGCCAGAATGGTGTCGCCCGGCTGGCAGAACGCCCCATAGACCGCCAGGTTGGCGTTGGCCCCTGAGTGCGGCTGGAGGTTGGCGTGTTCGGCGCCGAACAGAGCCTTGGCCCGCTCGATCCCGATCGACTCCGCCTTGTCGACCTCGGAACAGCCACCGTAGTAACGGCGCCCGGGGTAGCCCTCGGCGTACTTGTTGGACAGAGTGGAACCCATGGCTGCCAGCACGGCTGGGCTGGTGAGGTTCTCACTGGCGATCAGCTGCAGTCCCCCGCGCAGTCGGTCGAGCTCCGACAGGAGCACACCGGCAATCTCCGGATCCTCGCTGCTGAGCTGACCGAAGTCGGAGCCGTAGAAGGTCTGGTCCGTGGACATGGGCGCTCCCAGAAGGACGTGAAGGTGAGGGTGGCCGAGCTGGCACGCTCAGTCTATGGGTTGCACGCTCGACGTCCGGACGGGGCGTTGCGCCAGACTCAGTTGCCCAGCTCGACCTCGCCGAGGACCTGCTGCAGCTCGCCGGCCGAGACGGCTCCGGCCCGCAGGATCACCGGCGCCTCGCCGGTGCAGTCCAGGATCGTCGACGGCAGCGCGCCCAAACAGGGCCCGCCATCCAGGTAGACGGCAACTGACGATCCAAGCTGGGCAGCAGCCTCCAGGATGGTCTTGGCCGGCGGTTGACCCGAGACGTTGGCGCTGGTGACGGCCATGGGACCGACCTCGGCCAGCAGCTTGAGCGCCATGTCGTCCTGAGGCATCCGCAGCGCCACTGTTCCGTTGGTCTCGCCCAGATCCCACATCAGCGAAGACTGCGCGAGCAGCACCAGTGTCAATGGGCCGGGCCAGAAGGCTTCGATCAGGTCGCGCGCATAGGCCGGGATGTTGGTGGCCAGTGCATCGACCGTACGCGCGCTGGGGACCAGGACCGGTGGAGGCATGTCGCGGCCCCGGCTCTTGGCCACCAGGACGGCGGCAACGGCATCGGGAGCAAACGCATCGGCGCCCACGCCATACACGGTGTCGGTGCGCAGCACCACCAGCTCGCCGCGACGAATCGCCTCGACCGCTGTCGCGATGCCCTCTGCCTCGCCCTCCTCGGTCGTGCAGTCGATCACCGGGCTCATCTGCTGCCTTCTGTCATCTCGGCCACGGCGAAAGTTTCTCATGGCCCGAGACCTCGTTGCGCCGGTGCAGGCGTAGCAGACTGAGGATTCCTTCCGGCGACCCAGGGACGTGCGTTGTGCCGATCGAGACGTTGCAGGACCTCGAGCTGAGCGGCACCTCCTTGCGAGAAAGACTGGGCGAACGCCCGGAGCTGGGCACGATCCGGCAGACCCTGGTGCGGTGCGACCTGAGTGGAGCCGATCTGCGAGGACTCGACCTGCCCGGCTGGGAGTTCCATGACTGCGACCTGGGCGGCGCCCGGTTGACCGCAGCGAGGCTGGACTCTGCGCTGTTCAAGGGTGGCAGCGCGCGAAGCGCAACGTTCATCGACTCAGATCTGGCGGGCGCGCGGTTCGAGATGGTGGATGCCTCGGACGCGAACTTCGGCGGAGCACTGATGAGTGAGGCGGAGTTCCACGGGTGCCGGCTGATGGGGACGAGCTTTAAGCGAACGCGAGGCGTGGGCATGCTCCTGCAGAACTGCAACCTGTATGCAGCGAACCTGAACGGCTGCGTCCTTTCCAACGTGGCGCTGACGGGCCTGCGCCTGACCGAGGCAACGCTTCGCGGGGCGGATCTGCGCGGCAGTGACCTGGCCGGCTCGGTTCTGCTCAATGCCGATCTGTATGACGCCAAGCTCAAGGGCGCCGATCTGCGCGGAGCCGACCTCGGACCGGTCGACCTCGACCGGCTCGCCGCACTGTCGGGCGCAGTCATCAGCCGATCTCAGGCAGAGCGCATCCTGGTCGAGCTGGCGAATGTCGTGGTGACGGACTGATCAGCTTGCCCGCACTGCCGTGACCGCGCGCGGCCTTCCGTTAAGGTCTTGGTGATCCTGAATGTCCCGCCACAGGCCGGTCGCCCGAAGCGCAGCAGGCAGCGAATCCCCTTGTACGTCAGCATGTTCCATGACGAAGAAGCCTCCCGCTCGCAGCAGCACCGCAGCGCGGGCCGCGACCTCAAGCGGGATCCGCAAACCGTCGGAGCTGCCGCCGTAGAGCGCGACCTCAGGGTCGTGGTCACGCACCTCGGGGTCGTTCGGGACGGCGCCGATGGGGATGTATGGCGGGTTGCTCACCACTACATCCACACCCGCTTCAAGTTCAGGGAACGCCTGCGTCGCGTCGCCCAGCCGGATGTCCACGTCGAGCCGGAGGTCGTCGCGGTTACGGATCGCCCAGGCGTGAGCCAGTTCGGACAGCTCGACGGCATGGACATCGGAGTCTGGGACCTCGTCCTTGATGGCAAGCGCGATCGCCCCCGACCCGGCGCAAAGATCCACCACCACCATCGGCAAACCTAGGGACGGTGTCGGACCAAGTGCTGCCAACCTAGGGACGGTGCTCTGCGCGGTCCCTAGGTTTGCCCCCGCTGTCGCTGCACCGTCCCTAGGTTTGCGCAGGTGGGTGATGGCGAGGCCCGCGACAAACTCGGTCTCGAAGCGGGGCACGAAGACACCCGGCCCCACCGAGAGCTCCAGCCGGCGGAACCCGGACTTTCCGATCAGATGCTGCAGCGGCACCCGACGGGCCCGCTCGGCCACCAGATCAGCAAGCCCGTCTGGGGCCGGAGCGCCGATGATCATCAGTTTTCGCAGCTCTCCGGTGGTCGTCCGCAGAACGCATGCCGCCAGCGCCACCGCGTCATGCTCGGCGCTTTCGATGCCGGCGGCGGCCAGAACCCTGGTGCCCTCGCGGACGGCCTCGCGCAGGGACGACGTCATAGCCCGGACGAACCATCCGCAACGGTGGCCAGCCGGGCTGCGTCGTCGGTGTCAACGGCGGACTGCACGATCGGGTCCAAGTCCCCATCAAGGACCATGTCCAGGTTGTAGGCCTTGTAACACGTGCGGTGGTCGGCGATCCGGTTCTCCGGGTAGTTGTAGGTCCGGATCCGCTCCGAACGGTCCACCGTGCGGATCTGGGACTTGCGCTGGGCCGAGGCCACGGCATCCGCCTCATCCTGGGCGAGCTGGTGCAGCCGGGCCCTAAGCACCCGCATCGCCGACTCCTTGTTCTGGAGCTGGGACTTCTCGTTCTGGCAGGACACCACGGTGCCGGTCGGCAGGTGGGTGATGCGCACTGCCGAGTCCGTGGTGTTGACGCTCTGACCACCTGGCCCGGAGGAGCGATAGACGTCGACCTTGAGGTCATTGGTGTCGATCGTCACCTCGACGTCGTCGACCTCGGGCATCACCAGCACACCGGCGGCCGAGGTGTGGATGCGGCCCTGGGACTCCGTCACGGGAACCCGCTGGACGCGGTGCACACCACCTTCATACTTCAGTCGCGCCCAGGGCGCATCACCTGGCTCGGTGGCACCGTGCGCCTTCACCGAAACCTGAGCATCCTTGTAGCCGCCAAGGTCAGACTCGGTCGAGCTCAGGACCTCGGTCCTCCAGCCACGGCGCTCGGCATAGCGCAGGTACATCCGCAGCAGGTCGGCCGCGAACAGGGCCGACTCCTCGCCGCCCTCGCCGGCTTTGACCTCGAGAATGATGTCGCGGTCGTCGTCGGGGTCGCGGGGCACCAGCAGTCGCCGCAGCTTGTCTTCGGCTGCTGCCTCCACCGCCTCGAGTGCAGGCAGCTCCTGGGCGAATGCCTTGTCCTCGCTGGCCAGCTCACGGGCGGCAGCCACGTCATCGCAGGCAGCATGCCACGCGTGGTATGCCGCCACGGTCGGCGCCAGCGCGGCATACCGCTTGTTCAGCGTGCGCACAAGCTTCTGGTCGGAGTGCACCGCGGGCTCACCAAGCTGAGCCTCGAGGTCGGCATACTCCTGCACGAGCGTTGCAGCGGACTCCAGCATGCGGGACACCTTCCCTGATCGGGCTTCGGACAAGCGTTTGGACAAACAACAACGCCGGCCCCGCGACCATCAAGGTCGGGGACCGGCGTGCGGCGTAGCTACTTGTCGACCTTCTCGGCCTTTTCGACCTTCTTGCCGTAGCGCGCCTGGAAGCGGGCGATGCGGCCACCAGTGTCGAGGATCTTCTGCTTGCCGGTGTAGAA
>JBBQUB010000070.1:0-12433 GCA_038212865.1 Actinomycetales bacterium | reverse complement strand
CGGCATCTTCGTGGGGGGTGCGGGCGCCACTCGCGGGGGCGTCGGTACCTTCGCGACGGGGTTCACTGCGGGCACCTACTGGCTGTACGAGGACACTTACGACAAGCCCACTCACCTTGCCCGCATCGTGGTGCTCACCGTGGTGGGCACCCCTCCTGTCCAGACGCCGGTGCCCTCTGTTGGTCTCGCGCGGATCGGTCTGGGCGCGCCCTCCCTGCCCTCCAACCTCCCCACCTCGGGCTGGCTCAAGGCGATCGGCTACGCGCCGCTGAACTCATTGTCGTCCGGCAAGCTCGCGCCGGGCGTGACCCAGGCCGACCTCGACACGTCCGGTATCTGCTTCGGGTATGCCGGCAACCCGCAGACCAAGAACTGCTTTGACACCAGCGCCACCACCAGCGCCAACCGGGGATTCAGCGCCGGCAAGGTTTCGGCGGGGGCGTCCGTGTACGGGTACTACCGCCTGACCCCCGGGGACTACATCACCGGGAACACGGCGCCTAACGCGTATTTCGATCGCCCGCTATATGACGGGTGGTACGCCCGCTTCGCTGTGTCCTAAGGGCAGGTCCCTGGCTGTTTCCTTGATGCCCAAGAACGGACCATGTGGGGATCGGTTTCATCTCCATGGGGCGACCGCTCTATCGTGGTTGCGCGCCTTCCGGCGTCGGCCCGTGACGGGTCCAGCCGCGCCACGCGCGCGCCAACAGTGAAGGCGACAATGGGAACCAGGATTCAGGACAGCGCGGACATCTCCCACGAGGCCACCATCGGCGACGGCTCCTCGGTGTGGCACCTGGCGCAGGTGCGTGAGGGCGCGGTCCTGGGGGAGAACTGCATCATCGGCCGCGGCGCCTACGTGGGGACCGGCGTGCAGATGGGCGACAACTGCAAGCTGCAGAACTACGCGCTGGTCTACGAGCCCGCGGTGCTCGAGGACGGCGTATTCGTCGGCCCGGCAGTCGTGTTCACCAACGACCACTTCCCCCGCTCGATCGACCCGGACGGCACGCTCAAGCGGGGCGACGACTGGGAGGCGGTTGGCGTCACCGTTCGCCACGGCGCGTCCATCGGGGCCCGGGCTGTATGCGTTGCTCCCGTCACGATCGGACGGTGGGCCCTCGTGGCCGCCGGGTCGGTGGTGACCAAGGATGTGGCCGACTTTGCCCTCGTGGCTGGCGTTCCGGCCCGCCGGATACGATGGGTCGGCCGCGCTGGCGTCCCCCTCGAGCCGGCGGGTGAGGGCACCTTCACGTGCCCCCAGACCGGCGAAATGTACCTCGAAACCAATGACCGCCTGATGGAGGCACCCCTGTCATGAACGAATTCATCTCTCCGGCAAAGCCACTCATCGGTGACGAAGAGCGTGAGGCTGTCGACCGCGTCCTGCGCAGCGGCATGCTCGCCCAGGGTCCCGAGGTCGCGGCGTTCGAGAAGGAGTTCTCCGAGCACTTCCGGATCGGGCGCGCCTGCGTCGCCGTCAACTCCGGCACCTCGGGCCTGCACCTGGGTCTGCTCTCCAGCGGCGTCAAGGCCGGCGACGAGGTCATCGTCCCCTCCTTCACCTTCGCCGCCACCGCGAACTCCGTTGCCCTCGCTGGCGCGACTCCCGTCTTCGCCGACATCGAGGCCGACAGCTTCTGCCTCAGCCCGGCAGCGGTCGAGGCGGCCGTGACCGACAAGACGGTCGGCATCATGCCGGTGCACCTCTATGGCCACCCGGCCGACATGCCTGGGCTGCAGGCGGTTGCCGACAAGCACGGTCTGAAAATCTTCGAGGACGCAGCCCAGGCGCACGGGGCGTCGCTGAACGGCATACCGGTGGGCGCTTTCGGCGCTTTCGGGATGTTCTCGCTCTACCCGACCAAGAACATGACCTCCGGCGAGGGCGGCATGGTCTCGGTGGTCGACGAGGAGACCGAGCACCTGATGCGGCTCTATCGCAACCAGGGCATGCTGCGCCAGTACGAGAACGAGGTCGTCGGGTTCAACGCCCGGATGACCGACATCCACGCAGCGATCGGTCGGGTCCAGCTGACCAAGGTCGACGCCTGGACGAAGACGCGACAGGCGAACGCGGCCTTCCTGTCGGCCAACCTCGAGGGCGTCACCGCGCCTCCGGTCGCCGAGGGCGCCGTGCACGTCTACCACCAGTACACGATCCGGGTCCCGCATGACCGCGACGGGCTGGCCAAAGCGCTGAAGGCCGAGCACAACATCGGCTCGGGCATGTTCTACCCGATCCCCAACCACCGGCTGGCCACGTTCCAGGTCGACGTCGACCTGCCCGAGACCGAGCTTGCGGCCAAGGAGTGCCTGTCGCTGCCGGTGCACCCGTCGCTGTCCCAGGATGACCTCGAGCGCATCGTCACCGCGGTCAACATCCTTGCCAAGGCAGGTGCCTGAGCATGGCGAACCTGCGCGCCGGCCTGATCGGGCTGGGCATGATGGGCCGAAACCACGCCCGGGTCCTGGCCGGGCTCGAGGGTGTCGACCTCGTCGGCGTTGCCGACCCCGGCGGTGACAAGCACGGCGTAGCCGGCGGTCTGTCGGTGCTCAACAGCATCGAGGAGCTGATCGCGGTTGGCCTCGACTACTGCATGGTCGCCGTCCCCACGATCTACCACGAGCCGGTCGGGCTGGCCCTGGCCGACGCCGGCATCCACGCGATGATCGAGAAGCCCCTGGCCCAGGACACCCCGGCAGCGCGCAAGCTCACCGACGCGTTCGCCGCCAAGGGGCTGGTCGGGGCGGTCGGTCACATCGAGCGCTACAACCCGGCGCTGCAGTCGGCCCGCGCCCGTCTCGAGGCCGGCGAGCTCGGCGCCGTCTATCAGGTCAGCACCCGGCGTCAGGGCCCCTTCCCCGCCCGGATCGCCGACGTGGGCGTGGTCAAGGACCTCGGCACCCACGACATCGACCTGACCGCCTGGGTGACCCAGCAGCCCTTCGTCTCGGTGGCCGCCCGCACCGCCACCAAGAGCGGTCGCGCTTTCGAGGACCTCGTCTCGGTCACCGGCCTGCTGGCCGACGGCACGGTGACCAACCACCTGGTCAACTGGCTCTCGCCGCTGAAGGAGCGGATCACCGTGATCACCGGCGAGCGCGGGACCTTCGTGGCCAACACGTTGACCGCCGATCTGACCTTCTATGCCAACGGTCTGGTGCAGACGACCTGGGCCGACATCGCCCGCTTCCGCGGTGTCTCCGAAGGCGACGTGGTGCGTTTCGCCATCGCCAAGCCGGAGCCGCTGCGGGTCGAGCACGAGCAGTTCCGCGACGCGGTGCTCGGCAAGGAGGCGGACATCGTCACCCTCGAACAGGGGATGACCACCGTCGCCGTCGCCGAGGCCGTCATCGAGTCGGCGCTCTCCGGCCGGACGATCGACATCGCCCGCGTCGGTGCCCTGTGAAGATCTGCGTCGTAGCCCTGGGCAAGATCGGCCTGCCTCTGGCCGTCCAGTTCGCCAGCAAGGGTCACGAGGTCATCGGTGTCGACGTCAACGCCGAGACGGTGGCCGCGGTCAACGCCGGTCGCGAGCCGTTCCCCGGCGAGACCGACCTGCAGACAAAGCTCGCCGCAGCGGTTTCGGCGGGACTGATGACGGCAACCACGGACTACACCAAGGCGGTGCCCGGTGCCGACGCTGTCGTTGTCGTCGTGCCGTTGTTCGTCGATGGTGATGGCAAGCCCGACTTCGGCTGGATGGACTCCGCCACGCGCGACATCGGCGCCAACCTCACCGCGGGCACATTGGTGTCGTATGAGACCACTCTTCCTGTCGGCACCACTCGCAACCGCTGGACTCCCATGCTGGAGAAGGGTTCTGGGCTCAAGGAGGGCATCGACTTCCACCTGGTGTTCAGCCCGGAGCGGGTCCTGACCGGGCGCGTCTTCGCCGACCTGCGCAAGTACCCCAAGCTGATCGGTGGCCTCTCCGTCGAAGGTGCCCAGCGTGCCCGCGACTTCTACGAGGCCGTGCTCGACTTCGACGAGCGCCCGGACCTGGATCGCCCCAACGGCGTCTGGGACCTTGGCAGCGCGGAGGCGTCCGAACTGGCCAAGCTGGCCGAGACGACCTACCGCGACGTCAACATCGGTCTGGCCAACCAGTTCGCCATGTTCGCGGCCACCCACGACATCGACATCTACCAGGTCATCGCGGCCAGCAACTCCCAGCCATACAGCCACATCCACCTGCCCGGTATCGCGGTCGGCGGCCACTGCATACCCATCTACCCGCGGCTCTACCTGCACAACGACCCCAGCGCGACCGTTGTGCGTTCGGCGCGCGAGGCGAACGCAGGGATGCCGGACTACACGGTTGGCCTGCTCGAGGGTGCCTTCGGAGACCTGAAGGGCGCCCGCGTGGTGGTGCTGGGTGCGGCCTACCGCGGTGGTGTCAAGGAGACGGCCTTCTCTGGGGTGTTCCCGACGGTAGCCGCTCTTGAGTCGCGTGGAGCCGAGGTCTCGGTGCACGACCCGCTGTACTCCGACGCCGAGCTCATCGAGCTGAAGCTGAACCCATACCAGCAGGGCGACCCCGTGGACGCGGCCATCGTGCAGACCGACCACGCGGTGTACAAGGAGCTCAGGGCGGCGGACCTGCCCGGTATCCGCGTGCTGGTCGACGGCCGGCGGGTCACCTCCCCTGCCGACTGGCCCGGCGTGACCCACCGCACCGTGGGTGTCGCCGCCAGGTAGGTGACGCCAGTTGTCGCAGCAGACGCCGAGCAGCCACCCGAGGAGAGCCCAGTGACCAGCCCGAAGCGTTTGCTCATGCTTGTCGGCAACGACATCCGCAACGACACGCGAGTCCTCAAGAGTGCCCTGGCCCTGGCCGACGGGGGCCTTGAGGTCACTGTGCTCGGCTACGCCTCAGGTGGTGTCCGGGAAGAGGCCATGCTCGGCAACGTCCGCATCATCCGGGTCCCGGTGACCTGGCGGATGCGCGACCAGGTGGCGCGACACACCCAGCGGGTCCGAAGGTCCCGGGTGCACGTCGCCCTCGAGCCCTCTGACCGCAAGCTGCAGGACATCCGGGCGACCCTGCGCCGCCGGGAGGCCGACGAGCTCGGGGGGCTCTCACGAACGCGGCGGGCCAAGGTGGCCGGAGTCAGGCGTCACGTCAACCGGATCCGGGCGGGGGTCGCCCGTCGCCTGGTGAGGGTGGAGAAGTTCGGGTGGCGTGCGTTCGACCACACCCGAAACGACACCGGGCTGGGAGCCGACTGGCGCCGCCTGCTCCCCGAGATGGACGACTACGAGCTGGCGTTCGCTCCAGCCATCGACCGCCTCGAGTGGGATGTGCTGCATGCCCACGACGTCCACATGGTCGGCATCGCCAGCCGTGCCGTGGCTCGAGCCAGGGCCCGGGGCCAGGGACAGGAGGCCGCCTGGGTCTACGACTCCCACGAGTTCGTCGCCGGGCTGTCCCTGTATGGATCGAGGACGCGGCGCAAGGTGGCCGCCTACCTCTCCCTGGAGAGCGAGTACATCGGGTCGGCTGCTGGCGTCCTGACCGTCACCCAGCCATTGGCCGAGGAGCTCCAGCGGCGCTACCACCTGCCCGCCTGCCCGACAGTGGTCATGAACAGCCCCGTCCTCGGCGCCGGTTCGAGCAAGGTCGACGTCGGTCTACGGCAGGTCATCGGGCTTGCCGACGACGTCCCCCTGATCGTCTACAGCGGCGGGGTCACCGAGGCCCGCGGCGTGCAGACGGCCGTGGCGGCCCTGGCCGACCTGCCCGACGTGCACCTGGCCGTGGTGTGCGTGCCGCACAAGGCCGTGATGCAGGCCGGGAGGCTCCAGGCCCAGGCGGCCGCGCTCGGGGTGGGCGACCGGCTTCACCTGCTGGACCCGGTGCGCCCCGACGAGGTCTCGGCCTTCGTGGCCAGCGCGGATATCGGTCTGCTCCCGCTGCGGCACTTCGGCAGTCACGAGATGGCGCTGGCCAACAAGCTGTTCGAATACCTGTATGCCGGCATTCCCGTCCTGGTCAGTGACTGCAAGGCGCAGGCTGACTTCGTGCGGGCCCATGGCGTCGGGGCGGTGCACCTCGCAGACGACGCATCGTCCTTCGCCCAGGAGCTGCGCGGGCTTCTGGCTCGCCGCGAGGACGTGGTGCAGGTGATCGCGCACTCACCGGACCTGCTCGAGCCCTATGCGTGGGAGCGGCAGGAGACGGCGCTGCGCACCTTCTACCGCGGGCTCCTGGGCTCGCCAGACTCGGTCACCGAGCCGGCGCGCGCCTCGACCCTCGACGGACTCACCGAGGTGCCCCGATCGCGGACCGACCGCCCGTCAGTGGTCGGCATCGGTCCGGCCAACATGGCAGGACAGGCCTGGGCCTGGGCCAAGGCGCTCGAGCGCCATCTGCCCGGACTTGTCACCGAGGTGGTCGTCGTCGACCGGGGGTCACCGCTGGTGTTCGAGGCCGACGAGATCGTCCCGGCGGCCACCTACGCGAAAGACCCCAGATGGGCGCAGGCGTTCGAGTCCCGGGCGCTGGACACCTGGACGCACGCCCTGCTAGAGGCTGGTCGCCCTCTGTTCGGTCTGCGGCACGGCAGGGACTTCAGTGGTGACGTACCGGTGTTGCGGGCGGTCGGAATACAGGTTGGGCTGCTTCTTCACGGCTCGGAGATCCGCAACCCCCGTCGGCATGCGGAGACGACACCGTGGTCGCCGTTCCGCGACCCCGAAGAGGAGCTCACCGCCAGGCTGCAGCGGGGCTGGGACCAGCTCGCACCCCTCGTGGACGCCTTCGACGGGCCAAAGCTCGTCTCCACACTCGACCTGCTGGCGGACGTCCCGGGCGGCATCTGGCTGCCCGTCGTGGTCGACGTCGACCTGTGGGGGACCGACCAGCCACTCATGCAGCGCAACGTCCCGATCGTCCTGCACACCCCCAGCCGGGCGAGCCTGAAGGGCTCCTCGTATGTCGAGGACGCCATGCGCGTGCTGTCGTTGGAAGGCCTGATCGACTACCGGCGGATCGAGGGCATTGCGCCCTCGGACATGCCTGAGCACCTGGCCCACGCGGACATCGTTCTGGACCAGTTCAGCCTCGGCAGCTACGGCGTCCTTGCCGCCCAGGCGATGGCTGCCGGCCGGGTCGTCGTCGGGCACGTGACCCCAGAGGTCCGTAGCCTTTGTCCGGGAGACCTGCCCATCGTGGAGGCAACCCCGGACCAGCTGGTCGATGTCGTCCGGGACCTGCTGACGGATCGCGACGCTGCAGCGGCGCACGGTCGGGCCGGCCGGCGATATGTCGAGGACGTCCACAGTGGCGAGCGTTCGGCGCGTGCGCTCGTTGCTGCCCTCGGGCTCCGGGGCACCGACCCCGCTTAGCCCACGCTTGGCCCGGGGCCGGCCGACACGCCGCCGAAGAGGTGGACTCGACGGCGAACCGTTGTCACTGTAGGGGTTTCAGCATTTCATAGGGGTTTTCTTCATTCCAGCGAGAGCATCGTCATGCGCCTGAACTCCGTCCTGTCACAGATCGCTGTTCTCAGCCTGTTGTCCGGTGCCGTCGTGGTTGGTATGCCGAGTGCCCCGGCGTCGCTGAGCACCGCCCCCCGCCCGGTCGCCCCCCGGGAGACGACTGCGAACCTCATGGCGCCCAGCCAGGTGCCGGAGGCCAGAGCGCTCGCCGACTCAGACCGCAAGGGCGCCGTTGCGCAGATCCGCGAGGACGCCCTTGCGCGAGCACGCGAAGCTGCCCAGACGGCGGCCGATGCGACCGTGCCGATGAAGGCCCGGAACCTGCAGGCGACTATCGCGTCCAAGTCGGCGGCGGCTTCCGCTGTGTCGGCGACGGACGTGACGGTGACCGGTGCCTCTCAGGCGGCAACTGTGAGCGCGCCAGTCGTCGTCGTGGGGGTGACCTGGCAGGAGGGAACCGGGCAGGGTGCCAGCGTTCAGTACCGCTACCAGCAGAAGGGGCGGTGGAGTGCCTGGGCGTTCAGCGCTGCAGACCCTGAGCACGGCCCCGACGCAGGATCGGCCGAGGCCAGGACCGCACGCGCCGGCTCAGACGCCCTGGTGCTGACCAACGCCAGCGCGGTTCAGGTGCGAACCCTCGGCGATGGCACCGACGCCCCCTCGCAGCCGAAGCTGATGGTGGTCGACCCCGGCGCCACCCCCGCGCCGCCGTCGGCGAGCCTGGCGTCGGCCTCGCGACCGGCCATCTACACCCGGGCGCAGTGGGGAGCCGACGAGCGCATCCGGGTCGGGACGCCGGACTACGGCGCGGTCAAGGGCGCCTTCGTCCACCACACGGTCAACGCCAACTCCTACACCGCGGCCCAGGTGCCGTCGATCATCCGGGCCATCTACGCCTACCACGTCAAGGGGCGAGGCTGGAGCGACATCGGCTACAACTTCCTGATCGACAAGTTCGGCCGGACCTGGGAAGGCCGTTTCGGTGGTACGGACCAACCGGTCATCGGCGCGCACACGCTGGGGCACAACGAGTACTCTTTCGGCGCATCGGCGATCGGCAACTACGACGCGGCGGCCGTGCCGGCCGCGGTGACCTCGGCCTTTGTCAGGCTGATCGCGTGGAAGGCCCAGCTGCACCAGTTCAACCCCGCGGGCATCTCCAACATCAGCGGTGACCGGGTGAACTCGGTCTCGGGACACCGGGATGTCTACACCACGGCCTGCCCGGGCCGATATCTCTACGCCAAGCTGCCCACCATCCGGGCCGGCGCCGCAGCGCTCGTCCGGGGGCTGCCGTCGCTGAGCATTGCCCGGGACATCGACAACTACAACCATGGCGACGTCCTGGCAACCAATGCCAACCAGGACCTGCTGCTCTACTCGGGCGCCGGCCTCGGGACGAAGCGCCCCCCGACCGTCCTCTCCGAGGGGGGCTGGACCGACCTGGACCTCGTCAGCATCGTGGGCGACTGGGACGGCGACGGCGCCGTGGACGTGGTGGCCCGCAAGACCGTCACCGGTCAGCTGCTGCTGTATCGCGGGACCGGCTTCGGCACATTCCCTGCGGCTGTGGTCATCGGCCACGGATGGGGCGGTTCCGACACTCTCGTGGCGCCAGGAGACTGGAACGGCGACGGCCACCCCGACCTTCTCGGGCGTACGCCGGACGGCGCTCTGCGGCTGTACCCGGGCAATGGACGCGGCGGCTTCGGCTCCTCGCGCATCGTCGGCACCGGCTGGCAGGGGATGGCAAAGATCAGCGCGCTGGGGGACTGGACGGGCGACGGCCACGTGGACCTGATCACGATCAGCAACACTGGCATCGCGACGATCTACAGCGGAGCCGGAAACGGCCGATTCGGAGTGCCCCTGGTGATCGGGCCCGGCTGGGAGTCGTTCGTGTCGGTGTCCGCGCTCGGTGACGTGACCGGCGATACCCGCACCGACTTCCTGGTCGTTGACAAGAACGGCATGGCCGCGATCGGAAAGATCGGTCGCACCATCGGCCAGGTGGCCTGGGTGCCGCAGTCTGCCGGGTGGGAGACGGTGTCGGTCTATACCGGCTGAGCCCCGCCCCCCTCACGATGTGGGTGAGATGAGAGGCGATTTTGTCGGACGTTGGTGAGCGTGAACGATGCGCAGTGCTGCCCGCGTGGGCACCACGACCCCCGGTGGTCCGCGTCCCTGCTCAACCCAAGCCGGCAGCCGACGGAACGCAGATGTCTGCATGAGCGTCCAACCACACATGCGGACACTCGCTCTTCGCTCTGTCTGGAAGTTCCTGTTCGTCGTGGCAGTCGCCGCCACTCTGAGCGGCTGTGGTGGCCAGGTCATCTCGGCTGGGGACGTGACCGTGCTTGTGTCGGAACGCACGGGGAGCGGCATGAGCGCTCTCGGCGGCGGCCGGCTTGAGGTGGTCGGTGGGTGCCTGGGAGCCAGTGGCTCCATCATCGTGTGGCCTCCCGGAACCGAGGTGGTGGACGAGGAGCCGTTGACGATTCAGATTCCCGACAAGGGCACCTACGCCCTGGGGGATGAGGTGCACGTTGGGGGTGGCTACGTCCTCGAGCACTCATCCGGCGCGGTAGAACCCGGCCCCTACAAGGTCGGCGGGGTCATGGTCCCAGCCCAGTGCGCGGTGCACGACATCTTCCTCGCCAGCGGCGGCCGCTGACCCGGGTTTGCCTCTCAGCCAAACGTGAGGGGGGCCCTGTCTGCCCCCCAGATATATCGAGTCGATATATCTGATATCGTGTGCCCGGATGCCCCAAGATTCGCCCGCCCTGGTCATCCTGGCCGCGGGCCGCGGGTGAACTCGGAGGTGAGAACAGCATGAGCCGACGCTCGGCACTGCTGGAGCTCGCCATCCTGGGCCTTCTGCACGAGTCCCCACTGCACGGCTACGAGTTGCGCAAACGACTGAACGCCGTCCTCGGCGCCTTCCGGGCCCTGTCCTACGGGACGCTCTATCCCTGCCTGCGTGACCTGGTGGACCGCGGCTGGATCGCCGAGAGCACCCCGGCTGAGCGGCTCCCGGGAGAACCTCTCACCGGCGCCGCCGGCACCGGTAGCCGCCGGGCCAGGATCGTCTATGAGTTCACCACAGAGGGCAAAGAGCACTTCCAGTCGCTGCTGTCCCAGTCCGGACCTGCAGCCTGGGAGGACGACACCTTCAACGTGCACTTCGCCTTCTTCGCCCGCACCGATGCCGACGTGCGTCTGCGCATCCTCGAAGGGCGTCGCAGCCGGCTGGAGGAACGCCTCGACTCCTTCCGCTCCGCGGCAACCCAGCGCCGCGAGCGCCTTGACCTCTACACCGCCGAGCTGCAACGTCACGGCCTGGAGTCCGCCGAGCGCGAGGTGCGCTGGCTCTCCGAGCTGATCGAGACCGAGCGTTCGGCCCCACCCACGACGCCCTCGGCCGTGACCCCGCCGAACGGTCACCCGACCCAGTAGCCACCCGCCATACCCCTGCTTTTCGCCACAACAAGGAATGTGCACCACAACACGAAGGAGAACCTCATGGGATCCGTGCGCGTCGCCATCATCGGCGTCGGCAACTGCGCCAGCTCGTTGGTGCAGGGAGTCGAGTACTACAAGGACGCTGACCCGAGCGGCAACGTGCCCGGTCTGATGCACGTGAAGTTCGGCGAGTTCCACGTCAACGACGTCACGTTCGTCGCCGCCTTCGATGTGGACGCCAAGAAGGTCGGCTTCGACCTGTCCGAGGCGATCAACTCCTCCGAGAACAACACCATCAAGATCGCCGATGTGCCGCCCACCGGCATCATCGTCCAGCGCGGGGTCACCAACGACGGGCTCGGCAAGTACTACCGGATGACCATCGAGGAGTCCGAGGCCGAGCCGGTGGACATCGTCCAGACCCTCAAGGACGCCAAGGTGGACGTGCTCGTGTCCTACCTGCCGGTCGGCTCCGAGATCGCCGACAAGTACTACGCCCAGTGCGCCATCGACGCGAACGTAGCGTTCGTCAACGCCCTGCCGGTCTTCATCGCCTCCGACCCCGTGTGGGCCAAGAAGTTCGAGGACGCCGGCGTCCCGATCATCGGCGACGACATCAAGTCCCAGGTAGGCGCGACCATCACCCACCGCGTCATGGCCAAGCTGTTCGAGGACCGCGGCGTCGTGCTGGACCGTACGTACCAGCTGAACGTCGGCGGCAACATGGACTTCAAGAACATGCTCGAGCGCGACCGCCTGGAGTCCAAGAAGATCTCCAAGACCCAGTCCGTCACGTCCAACCTCGAGCACGACCTGGGCGAGCGCAACGTCCACATCGGCCCGAGCGACTACATCCAGTGGCTGGACGACCGCAAGTGGGCCTACGTCCGCCTCGAGGGCCGCGCCTTCGGCAACGTCCCGCTGAACCTGGAGTACAAGCTTGAGGTCTGGGACTCCCCCAACTCGGCAGGCATCATCATCGACGCCATCCGGGCGGCCAAGATCGCCAAGGACCGCGGCATCGGCGGCGCCCTGACCTCTGCCTCGTCCTACCTGATGAAGTCTCCGCCCGTGCAGCGTCCCGACGACCTGGGCCGGGCCAAGCTTGAGGCGTTCATCGCCGGTGACGAAGCGCGCTAACTGAGCACGTCAAGCCAGACAAGGCGAAGGATTGTGGTCGTGAGGACAGCCACAATCCTTCGCCTTAACTGAGCCGTAACTGTCGCTAGCTCGAGGTGGTCTGTTGGTCGGAGGCCTGGGTGCGGGCCGTCCTGGACATCGCTGCTATGGCGTCAGCTGCGATCTGGAGCTGCTTGGAGTAGCTCGCCCAGTCCGAGGCGAACTGGCTCGAGTCGTTGCCGAACCAGTTCTGACCCAGGGTGCTCACCACCGCCTGGGTCCGGGCCATCAGGTCGGTCACCGTCTGCTGGTCGGTGTCCAGCTGACCCGCGGTGGCCATGACCAGCTCGCGCTGCATACCTTGGCTGACAACCATCACAGTCTCCCTTGAGATTGAGAAGAACG
>JBBQUB010000069.1:0-12566 GCA_038212865.1 Actinomycetales bacterium | reverse complement strand
TCACTCGGATGAGCCAAGCGGACGCGAGCGTGCTTCGGGCCTTCTTCACCGCATACGGCTGCTGCGCGGTCATGGACCCCATCGGCGACCTCACCACCCTCGGCCTGCTCAGGGAGACGACCGTATGACGGCAACCGCAACATGGCTGGACCTGCCGGCCGACCACCTGTTCGGGCTGGCGACGCTGCCCTACGGCGTCTTCTCCACCGACGACCCGGACCTGCGGCGGGTAGGCGTCCGGATCGGCGACCTCGTGCTCGACGCCGCCGCAGCTGCTGAGTTCGTCGGCATGGAGTCTGGCATCTGCTGGGCGCAACCGAGCCTGAACCACTTTCTGTCCCTCGGCCGACCCGCGTGGGCAGCAGCCCGCAGATGGCTCACCGAAGTCCTGTCCAACCCCGCGCACCGGGACGGGATCGAGCCGTTCCTGATCCCGCTGGCACAAGTCACCCTTCACCTGCCCATCGAGGTGGCCGACTACGTCGACTTCTATGCCAGCGAGCATCACGCCACCAACATCGGCAAGATCTTCCGCCCCGATGGGGAGGCGCTGACCCCAAACTGGAAGCACCTTCCGATCGGCTATCACGGCCGTTCCGGCACGGTTGTCGTCAGCGGCACGGACATCACCCGGCCGATGGGTCAGCGCAAGGCTCCAGCCGATGCGACACCGGTCTATGGCCCGACCCTCAAGCTCGACATCGAAGCAGAGCTCGGCTTCCTCGTCGGCGGCAGCACGGAGCTCGGCAGCCGGGTGGACGTCGACCAAGCAGCCGACCACCTCTTCGGGGTCGCCCTGTTCAACGACTGGAGCGCTCGTGACATCCAGGCCTGGGAGTACGTCCCTCTTGGCCCGTTCCTGGGCAAGTCGTTCGGGTCGAGCCTGGGCGCCTGGGTCGTTCCGATGGATGCGTTGGCCGCCGCCAAGGTGCCGCTTCCCCACCAGGACCCCGAACCGCTCCCCTACCTGATGGGAACAGGTGAAGGCGGTTCCGGCAGCAGCCTTTTCGGCCTCGACCTCCGGCTGGAGGTGCGGATCAACGGCACCCTCGTCTCGAGCCCGACGTACGCCGGCATGTACTGGTCCCCCGCCCAGATGCTCGCGCACATGACGGTCAACGGTGCGAGCCTGCGTGACGGTGACCTCTTCGCATCCGGCACCATCAGCGGCAACGAGAAGCACACTCGCGGCAGCCTGATGGAGCTCACCTGGAACGGCCAGGAGCCACTGGCCCTGGGTGACGGCTCGACCAGGGCCTTCCTGAAGGACGGCGATACCGTCACGGTCGCCGGTTGGGCTCCTGGTCCCGAAGGCGTTCGCATCGGTCTGGGTGAGGTGGTCGGAACGATCAGGCCCGCCATCGGCTGACGCCAACGGGCGGCGGGGTTCGCAGGTGTTCTTCATGGTTTCTGCCCACCAGGGCTGCACCATGGCGTCACGCTTGGAAGTATCAGGAGCAACCTGGGCGCGAAGAGAAGGAGCCCACGGCTCGCACTGGGCGAGATCGACCTGGCGGGCCCTACGCACCGCCCTGGCTGCCGCCCAGCGCGTAGGGACCTGAGCGCAGGACCAGATACCTGCCCGTTACCCGTCGGCCGACATGGGTGGCGCGCCCTGCCGCAGCCAGCGCAGACTCTCGATGTCGCCGAGCAGCTCAAGCCGGCGCCACAAGACACTGTCCGGCAGCGCCTGGCTCACGTGGGCGCGGCTGGCCAGGCGCTGCCGGACGCGATCCACGGACACTCGCAGGCCGATCTCCTCGTCCGGGTGACCGGAGAAGCTTGCGCCGAGCTCCTTGTTGAGCTGGGCCGCGACGGCCTCTGGCAGGGTCCAGCCCAGGACCGGCAGCTCGAGCATCTCCGCCGCCAACAGTCCCGCCGCGGTCGCGGCCACGTGGTCGGGATGACCAGTGACACCTGTGGTGTCGAAGACCAGCAGCCCGTCAACGCGCGTTGAATCGGCCACGGCGAACACCACTGAGGCAAGCTTCGCCGCGCTCAGCTCGCTCAGGGCCCCATCCGGATGGTCAAGGAGTGTGGTGTGGGTCACCCCGAGCACGTCAGCCGCCGAGGCAAGCTCGGCGCTGCGCACCGACTCGAGGTCCCCAGGGGCTCCGTGCAGGGTCGAGGCCTCCCCATGGGTCAGACAAAGGACGTCCACCCTCGAACCCGCGCTGGTGAAAGCGTCCAGGATCGCGCCGAGACCGAACGACTCGTCGTCGGGATGGGCCACAACGGCCAGCACCGACCCCCAGGCCGGCAGCTGACCTGCGCTCAGGTCCTTCCGGTCAATGACTTCCCTATTCATGGTTCCATCCTCGATCCGGCGCCGCCCTGACCTCGCCGACGTGCGACGCCCGGTGTGACATACCCCCTAGGGTAGGTAGGACCTTTGGCCCTGTCGGGGGGGGATCCCCTCTCCGTAGCGTGGCAGATGCGTCAGGAATGTTCACCATACGAAGTGAGGGAACGCTGTGAAGAAGTTGCTGGTTCTCGGTGCTGGCACGGCCGGCACAATGATCGTCAACAAGCTACGGCATCACCTCGATGCGGGTGAGTGGAACATCACGGTCGTGGACGAACATGAGGTCCACACCTACCAGCCGGGGTTCCTCTTCCTGCCCTTCGGCACCTACACGGCAAAGCAGATCACCCGCCCGCGGCGTCCTACCCTGTCCAAGGGCGTGGACTTCGTCATCGGCGAGGTCGACCGGGTCGACGCGGCCGCAAACACGGTTGCACTGGTGGATGGCAAGACGCTGGACTACGACTACCTGGTCATCGCCTCTGGTTGCACGCCCCGGCCCGACCAGACCCCGGGCATGCTCGGGACCGAGTGGCGCAAAAGCATCTTCGACTTCTACACCATGGATGGCGCCAAGGCGCTGGCCGAGGCACTCAAGAAGTTCGACCATGGCAGGCTCGTGGTGCACATCACCGACATGCCGATCAAGTGCCCCGTCGCCCCGCTGGAGTTCACCTTCCTGGCCGAGGCGTGGCTGCGCGAGCACGGACTGCGCGACCGGGTCGAGATCAGCTATGTGACGCCATTGCCCGGCGCCTTCACCAAGCCGACCTGCTCCGATGCCCTGAGCTACATGATCGAGGAGCGCAAGATCGCCCTGGAGACCGACTTCCTGGTGGAGCGGATCGACGTCGAGAACAAGGCGTTGGTCTCCTATGACGAACGCGTGCTGCCCTTCGACCTGCTGGTCACCGTCCCGCTGAACATGGGGGCTGACTTCGTGGCCCGCTCGGGTTTGGGTGACGAACTCAACTACGTCCCCGTCGACAAGCACACCCTGCAGTCCAACGCCCACCCGAACATCTTTGCCATCGGCGATGCCTCTGACATCCCGGCATCTAAGGCAGGGTCGGTCGCGCACTTCGCCGTGGACGTCTTCACCGAGAACTTCCAGGAGCTCATCGCCGGCAAACCGATGACCGGCTCCTTTGACGGCCACGCCAACTGCTTCATCGAGTCCGGCGACGGCAAGGGCCTGCTCATTGACTTCAACTACGAGACCGAACCGCTGCGGGGCACCTACCCGCTGCCCTTCGTGGGCCCGATGGGCCTGCTGAAGGAGACCCGGCTCAACCACTTCGGCAAGCTCGCGTTCCGCTGGATGTACTGGAACATCCTGATGCCCGGTCGCTCGATGCCGGTGACGACCCACATGTCCATGGTCGGCAAGATCCCCAACAAGACCACCAACTAAGAAGGAGCGAGCGCCATGCCCGTGACCACACTCAACGGCACAGAGATCCACGTCAACGACGAAGGTTTCCTGACCGACTCCAAGGAGTGGACGGATGAGATCGGAAACGCACTCGCCGCCCAGATCGGCATCACCTTGACCGACGCTCACTGGAACGCGATCCGGTTCCTGCGCAAGGACTTCGAAGCGCAGGGCGAGACCGCGACCTTGCGCCGGGTCTCCACCGTCGGAGGCATCCCGATCAAGGAGCTGTTCGCGCTGTTCCCCCAGAAGCCCGCCAAGAAGTTGTCCTACGTCTCCGGCCTGCCCAAGCCGCACGGCTGCGTCTAGTCCCAACACCGACCACGAAAGGAAGACATCAACATGACCGTCACAGACGCATCTCCGGCGATCGTCCCCAACTTCGACTCTGAGGTCGGCGCTGGCCGCAAGATCGTTTTCATCTGCTCCAAGGGCAACCTGGACATGGCCTACCCTGCGCTGATCCTGGCCAACGCTGCCCTCGGCGAGGGCGCCGAGGTCCACCTGTTCTTCACCTTCTGGGGCTTCGACATGATCACCAAGAAGACCATGGGTGACCTGAAGTTCACCATGCTTGGCAACACCGCCACCCACATGCCCCAGGGGCTGGGCGGGCTCCCCGGTATGACCGCCATGGGCACGAAGAAGATGAAGAAGACCATCGCCGACCTCGACGTTCCCGAGGTGCCCGAATTCCTGGAGCAGATCGTGGCTTCCGGCGGACACCTGTGGGCGTGCAAGCTGTCGGCCGACATGAACAAGCTCACCGAGGCCGATCTCTATGACGAGGTCGAGGGCATCATCACCGCCACTGACTTCATCGAGATGACCGACGGCGCACAGGTCATCTTCATCTAGTCACCCCGGGGTGACGTAGCCCCAGAACACAGAAGGCGTACGCCGGCACGATCCCGGCATACGCCTTCTGTGTTCTGGGGCTCGTTGAGTGCGATGAGACAGCGACGGCGCCGAGCCAGGGAGTTGGCCGACGCCGTCGCTGCGGTCGCGACGCTCAGGCAGTCTGCTTGGACTTGTCTGCGGCCAAGGCGTAGAAGAACAACGCCACGGGCCGGTAGATCGCATGGGCGAACTTGGTGAACGGAAGGAAGAGCATGAGCTCCATGGCCACGGCGACGTGGAAGAGGAAGACCCAGTAGCCCCAAGTCGGCGCATCGGGGAGGTAGAGGGCAGCCTCGATGAAGAACCCACTCGCACCGGTGATCCACAGCAGCACGAGCAGGAGCCAGTCCGAAGCAGTGGACTGCTGCGCAGCGCGGTTGACCTTGCGCGCCCGGTTGACCATGAACATCGTCACGCCGTAGACCAGGGCGATCCCGCCGATCGTCCCGATCAGCCGCGAAGGGTACCACAGCGGGATCGGCGTGCCGGTCGCCTTGACCCCTAGGAGGCCAAGGCCCCAGTCCATGATGGTCGAGGCGAACAGTCCGAGGAAGCCCCAGATCGTCAGCGCGTGGATCAGCCAGCGCCGGCGGTACAACGGCTCGACCGGGTTGTCGTCCTTGCAGTCCTCGCGGTAGCGGCGCTGGCCGAGCGACTCGATGCCCAGCGACGACCAGAGTGCGGCAGCCGTACTGACCAGCGCGGCACGCCCACCGAGCATCGTCTTGAGGCTGACCCCTTCGCTTCGTGCAACTCGTCGGGCCATGGTGACGATCCCGACGAGCCCGGCCAGCGAGATCGCGCCCATCACTGCGACGCCGAGCCAGTGGACCAGCCCCTCGGGGATGAACTCGAAGAGCTTGAGTGACGCCTTGTCCTGGGGACCGCGGGAGGCGTACATGAAGAAGGCGAAGAAAGCAGCCACCACGGTCGCGATGAGCGAACCAACCACCGGTCGGGTGTACAGGACTCTTGCGAGCCCGGTCGGGTCGTAGCTCGCGATGGCGTACCGACGAGCGGCTGCCATGAACTCACCGGGATCGGCCTCTGTCGGGCAGCTGTCGGAGCACAGACCGCAGTGGTAGCAGGTCCACAGCTCCTTGCTCGAGAGCAGCTCGTCCTTCATACCGACCTGTGCATATCGAATGATGCGGCGCGGGAAGGTGCCGTCATTGTCGGACAGGGGGCAGATCGCGGAGCAGGTGCCGCAGCTGAAGCATGCCGAGACGTCGACCGCCCCGAACCGCTTGACGTCGGACAGGAGCTCGGTATCGACGAGCGTGGTCACGAGGTCGCCTCCTGGCGGTTGCTGGAATAGCGGAAGTAGCCCTCATCGGTTGGGTCCTCGACCTCGACAAGGTGGCCGTAGCGACGCATCCCCATCACCCAGAAGAGCACCTCATCGCTCGGGTGGCCGATCTTCTCGGCGATCTCTGGGACGGTGAGCGGTCCCGCCTTCAGCGCCTGATGGATCGGGCTGTGCATCAACGGTTCCTCCCGGATGATCTCCCGGGGGTCTCTCAGCGTGGTGCTCATGCGACTGGCTCCTTGGCCAAGCTGTCGATCGAGGCCCGCATCTGGGCGTCGGTGTATCCGAGCAGGTCGATCGCGTCCTCGGTGCAGACCGGGACGCACCCGCCGCAGCCCTTGCAGATGGCTTCGCTGATTACTGCCACCTCGCGACCATCGGAGGTGACCTTGGTGATGGCTTCGAACGGACAGCTCGGCAGGCAGTCGTCACAGCCGGTGCAAGCTGCAGCGTCCACCGTGGCTACGAGCGGGTCGAGCTCGGCGAATCCCTTCAACAGGATTCCCGCGCTCTGAGTGACCGCCGCCAGGCCGGACCCGACGCTCTCCGACAGGGTCTTCGGACTCTGGCAGGCGCCCGCGATCATCACGCCGGCGACCACGGTCTCCACAGGGCGCAGCTTCGGGTGGATCTCGTTGTAGAACCCGTCGCGACCGATCGGGAGCTTCAGAACGCTAGTCAGGTCGTGGTTGTCACGCGGCACCATGCCGGTGACCAACACCACCAGGTCAGCCGGGAGCGTGAGCTCCTCGTTGCCGGTCTGTGTGTCGACGACGGTGACTGCGAGTCGTCCGTCAGGCATCCGGGCAACCGTCGGGGGGGTGTCGTCCGGGTACTTCAGGTAGACCGAGCCACTCTCGCGCGACTCCGAGTACATGAGCTCGAACTTGCCGTAGGTCCGGATGTCGCGGTGCAGGTGGTACTGACGCACCGAGGAGTCCAGCTTCGCGACCTCTAGTGAGGCATGCACGGTCGCCGCACAGCAGAACTTCGAGCAGTACTCGTTGCCGCCTGTTGGCTGCCGGTTCCCGACGCAGTAGATGTAGGAGACGGTGCGGACCGGCTTGCCGTTGTAGATCAGCGGACCCTTGGAACTATCGGAACCGGCCGCGCTGCCTGCATTGTCAATGAGCTTCTTGAACTCAGGCAGCGTGAGGACTCCCTTGATGCCGTAACCGAACTCGCCGGCCTCAGGCTCGTAGGTGTCGAACCCGGTGGCGACCACGATGGTCCCGACGTCGACCGTGGTGACCTCGTCCTGACCCTTGATGCGGACCTCTGCGACGTAGTTGCCGAAGCTGCCTGACTTGGACACCAGCTCGGCGTCGGTGAGGACGGTGATCGACGGGCGCTTCGCGATCTGCGCCAGGAGGAAGTCGATCTGGTCGCGGCCACTGCGCTCGTTCGGGTACATCGGACCGAGCTGCCCGACCCAGCCGCCGAGCTGGGACTCCCGCTCGACGATGCAGACACCGATCCCGATGTCGGCCAGCCCGATGGCGGCTCGCAGGCCGGCGACCCCGCCGCCGACCACCATTGTCTTTGGCAGGGTCTTGACGACCAGCGGCTCGAGGGCCGTGGACAGCCTCGTCTTGGCGACGCCAGCCCTGAGCAGGCCGATCGCCTTCTCGGTCGCGCCCTCGTGGTCATCGGTGTGGGCCCACGAGCACTGCTCGCGAACGTTCACCTGGGTGTAGCAGTAGGGGTTGAGGTCAGCCCGCTTGGCCACGCCCTGGAAGGTGACCTGGTGCAGCTTGGGCGAGCATGACGCCACCACCAGACCATCCAGCTTGTTGTCCTGGATGTCGGTGACCATCTCCTGCTGGGTGCCGTCCGAGCAGGCGAACAGCTTGGTCTCGGAGACCACCACATCCGGCTCGTCCTTGAGTGCGTCGCGCACCTTGGCCACGTCGACGTAGTCGGAGATGTTTCCGCCACAGTGACAGATGTAGACGCCGATGCGCCGCTCGTCACTCATACCGAAACCTCCGCTGTGATCTTGGAATGTTCGATCTTGGACTGCTCGAGGTGGGCAGCGACCTGGGCGACCGCGGCTCCGGCATGCAGGATCGTGTCGACGATGTCCTTGGCCCCGGCGGACGTACCGGCGACAAAGACACCGGGGATGTCGGTCCGGCCGGGGTCGAGGTCCCCATCGGGCTCGGCGACATAGAAGAACTCGTCCAGGCCCAGCTTCTCGTCGGTGAAGAGACGCTCCACGTCGCTGTTCGGCTGGATGCCAACAGCAAGCACCACGAGGTCATACTCGGCCTCGACGATCTTGCCGCCATTCTCGATGTCCTCGTAGCGAAGGATGAGGTCCCCGTTGGGCTTCTCGGTGATCTTGGCCACGCGGCCCTTGATGTACTCCGCGCCCATGTCCTTGGACTGCTCGTAGAACTCGTTGTAGTTCTTGCCGGCTGCGCGCATGTCCATGTAGTGCATGGTCACATCGGCCAGTGGCAGCGAACCCATGATGAGCTGGTTCTGCTTCACCGAGTACATGCAGCAGACCTTCGAGCACAGAGGGTTGCCGGACGTCTTGTCGCGCGACCCGGTGCACGAGACGTAGGCGATCCGCTCGGGCACCTTGCCGTCGCCGGGACGAAGAATCGTGTTGAACGGACGGGTCGGCGCGAGCAGGCGATCCATCTGCGTGCCCGTGATCACGTTCGCGTACGTCCCGTAGCCGTACTCGGGCTTCAGGTCCGCCGCGAAGAGCTTGTAGCCGGTCGAGACGACGACGGCGCCGACCTTGATCTCCGACGTCACGTCGCGCTTGTCGAAGTTGATGGCGTCAGCGGGGCACGCAGTGACGCACTCCTGGCACTCTGAGCAGACGCCACAGTCCATGCAGCCGCCTGCACCGGCCCGTGCCTCGGCCTCGGTCATCCCAGGCTCGAGCTCGCCGAAGTCCCCAGGTGCGCGCGAGAAGGCGATGTCCGCGACCAGGGGCTCCCGACGGGAGCGGTTCTTCTCGCGGGCCAGAACCTCGGCCTTGTCCACGACACCGAGCAGGTTGTCGAGTGCCGGGAAGCCCTCGAGCGCACGATCCTGAACAAAGTTGTCGATCATATAGGCGGCCCGACGACCCGCACCCACGGCGCGGGTGATGTCGGTGGCGCCACTGGTGACGTCGCCGGCTGCGAACAGGTAGGGCACCTCGGTCTGCAGCGTCATCGGGTCAACTTTGATCCGGCTGCCCTTTTCGACGCCCGTCAGGCCCTCGAAGGGTGCCTGGTCGGGCGCCATCCCGATTGCCGAGATCACCGCTTCGCAGGCGATCACGAACTCGCTGCCCGCGATTGGCTCGGGGCGGCGCCGACCGGATGCGTCGGCCTGGCCGAGCTGCATCTTCTGGCAGCGCAGCCCACTGACCTTGCCGGTTGCGTCGGCGACGACCGAGACAGGGGCGACCAAGAACTCGAAAGCGACGCCTTCCTTCTCCGCGTCGTCGACCTCGGCGACGTGGGCGGGCATTTCTTCGCGACCGCGACGGTAGGCGACCCGGACCTCGAGTGCACCCAGGCGCCGAGCCGTGCGGGCAGTATCCATGGCGACGTTTCCGCCACCAACGATCACGACGCGCTTGCCAGTCAGGTCGGGAGCCTCGGAGAGGCTCACCTGCCGCAGGTAGTCCAGCCCAGTGAACACACCGCTGGACTCTTCTCCCGGCACGCCGAGCGAGGTGGCGAGCGGCGTACCCGTCGCGAGCAGCACAGCGTCGTAGCCCTCGGCCTTGAGCGCCTCAAGGTCATCCACGCGTGTGGAGGTGACGATCTCGACGCCGAGCGAGGTCACGTTGGCGATGTCCTGCTCGACGACCTCCTGGGGCAGGCGGTAGGTGGGCAGGGCATGACGCAGGAAGCCACCGGCCTGAGCTTCGGCCTCCAGGATCCGCACCTGATAGCCAAGGCGCGCGAGCTGCCATGCGGCAGTCAGGCCGGCAGGCCCGGAGCCGACGATCGCCACACTCTTGCCGTTGGACGCCGGGATAGCGATGCCCGAGCCCTCCATCTGCGCGTAGTGGCGGTCTGCGACGAAGCGCTTGAGCCGGCGGATCGGGATCGCCGCTTCGAGGTCCGCGCGGGAGCATTCGCTCTCGCACGGGGCGTAGCACGCCCGTCCCAGAGTGCCGACCAGCGGCGTCGCGTCCAGGACCAGCTGGAAGGCTTCCTCGTACTTCCCGCTGCGGATGAGCGACACGTAACCGTGCGCCTTGATGCCGGCGGGGCAGGTGTCGATGCACGGTGACGTGCCAGCGCGCTGGATGACCGCCTTCTTCGGCACGGCCTGCGGGAAGGCGATGTATGCGGCACGGCGCGCGACCAGGTCGTAGTTGAACTGGTCGGGCACCGCGACGGTGCAGGCGGTCTCGCACTGGCTGCAGCCGGTGCAGGCTGACCAGTCGACGAACGTGGAGTTCTCCTTGACGGTCGCGCGGAACCCACCATCAGCCTCACGCCCGATCCCCATCACCTCGCTGTAGTTCTTGGTGGTGATGTTGGGGTGGTTGATCGTCGAGGACATCTTCGGGCCGGAGATGCAGCTGGCACAGTCGAGTGTCGGGAAGACCTTGCTGAGCAGGATCATCCGTCCGCCGACGCTTGCCTCCTTCTCAACCAGCAGGACCTTGTAGCCCATGTCGCCGAGCTTGATCGACGACTCCATCCCACCAATGCCGCTGCCGATCACCAGGACGTCGTAGTCATTTTTTGGCATAAGTGCGTTGTCCATCTGTGGCTCCAGTTCGAATATTCCTCGTGCCGTCCCGCAGGTGCGGCGAAGTCGGCGAAGTCTTAGATAAAGAGGTTGACGTTCGCCTCGTCGGTGTCGCCCAAATACGCGGCGACCCCGGCGTACTCAATTCCGTCAATGAGCTCTTCGGGTCGCAGCCCCATGATGTCCATCGACATGGCGCAGGCGATGATCTTCACGCCCTGGTCCCGGGCCGACTCGATGAGAGCCTCCAGGGACATGACCTTCTCCTCACGCATCATCTTCTGCATGAGCTTGGGACCGGCGCCGGCGAAGTTCATGTGCGAAAGCCGCAGGCGTGTCGGACCCTGAGGCATCATCCTGGAGAACGCCTTCTGGAGAATGCTCTTGCCGCTGGTGGGCACATTCTCCGTGCGCCGCAGGGCGTTGAGGCCCCAGAAGGTGAAGAACATCGTGACTTCGTCGTCCATCGCGGCTGCCCCATTGGCGATAATGAAGGCGGCCACCATCTTGTCGAACTCACCACTGAAGACGATGATCGTCTTCCGCGTCGTGACTGGCGTATTTTCGGTCATGGCGTCAGACGCCCTACTCTCTGTTTCGATGGTCACGATGCGACACCCTCGGGAGTCTTGGCGACCGAGACCGGACCGAGATCCGTCAGCGTCGCCGAGAACTCACGCATGTAGCCGACGAACGGCTCAGCGCACACCGAGCACAGCGCTGCCATCTTCAGCCGCTGGGGTTCAATCCCCTTGGCCTTCATCAGGTCCTGCGCCTGCGCGATGATCCGGGCCGTCCGCGTACCGCAGTCGTCCAGCAGGGCGCACTCGTCGCCGTCGGAGCCGATGAACACTCCGTCGAGTCCACGCTCGAACGCGTGCAGGATCCAACCGGGCTTGAGCGCGCTGCTGCACGGGACGTTCATCGTCGAGACCGTGGCCGGGTAGTGCATGTGCCGACTACCGGCCAGGTCGATGCCGGGGTCGGAGATGTTGTTCGTGGAGAAGACGAGGATCCGGGGTTTGAACCCGGTCTTCGTAAGGGTCGACACGCTCAGCTCACTTCGTCTTCCGGAGGAACAGCTGGAGGTAGCCGGCGTCGTCAACCGAACCGAGGTATTCGTGACCGGTCTTCTTGCACCAGGCCGGGATGTCCTTCAACGTCCCTGCGTCGGAGGCGAGAACCTCCATGACCTCGCCGACCGCAATACCGCCGATTGCCTTCTTGGCGGCCAGGATCGGCCCCGGGCACGAGGTGGCCCGCGAGTCAACGACCAGTTCGGACTTGAGCCCCTTGAGCTCTTCGGTGGCTACGGTCATGGTGTTACCTCCTTGAAAGGGCGCGCGTTGGCGCCGGTGTGGTCTGCGTCTCGATCGATGCGTGGCGTCCCCGCCAGCTGCAGCCGTGCCGCGCTGTATCAAGCGCCTGCCCGTTGGTCTGCACGCTCACTCTCCGAGTGGAAATTTACCCCTGGGGGTATCCCGCCCGTTGGTGTGCACGTTATGCAACGGGCGCCAGGCCATATAGGGCCTAAGGTCCCTAGTCGAGTGTGATGACGCACACACTTACCCGGGGGGGTATGCTGTGAAGCAACCCGAAGGGGAAATTTGGGCCGACCGCCGAGACAGGTGGTCGGCACGGAATGTCCAAGACCGACGATGCGTTCACACCAGCGACGTGATGATACCCCCAGAGGTATCACACAAGCATCGAGATGGAGCCTCATGACCACCCAAGCGCTCACCGCAGCAACGTTTGAGCAGACCGTGCTCGCGAACGACATCGTGCTCGTCGACTTCTGGGCGTCCTGGTGCGGACCCTGCGTGATGTTCGCCCCGGTCTTCGAGGCGGCCTCGGCCGCCCACCCCGACATCGTCTTCGCCAAGGTCGACACC
>JBBQUB010000068.1:0-12599 GCA_038212865.1 Actinomycetales bacterium | reverse complement strand
CCTAACGCAGGTAGGTGACGCGGGGGCGGGTGCCGAGCTCTTCCTTGAGGTGGAAGGCTCGCGGGCTGGCGTTCAGCAGGGAGACCAGGCTCTGGGGGTCGGCGATGTCGCCGAAGTAGCGGGCGTCGCCGATGCAGGTCTCGACGCAGGCCGGCTCCTCGCCGCGCTTGAGCCTGTGGGCGCAGAAGGTGCACTTGCGCACGGTCCCGATAGGTGCCTTGGCGCCGCCACGGACGCCGCGCGGCATGCCGTAGTCCGGTGCGGTCACCGCGTTGGCGCCCTGCATCTCGTCCTCGTAGCTGTCGCCGAAGTCGAACGAGCGGGCACCATACGGGCAGGCCGCTATGCAGTACCTGCACCCGATGCAGCGGTCGGCATCGATGACAACGATCCCGTCCTCGCGCTTGTAGGTGGCCGATACGGGGCACACCGCAACGCACGGTGGGTTCTCGCACTGCATGCAGGGGCGGGGGATGTTGACGTGCCGGACGTTCGGGAACTGTCCGGACTCCTCCTCCAGCACGACGTTGTAGCTCACCCCCGGTGGCGTGCGGTTCTCCACCTTGCAGGCGACGGTGCACGAGTCGCACCCGACGCACTTGGCAAGGTCGATCACCATCCCCCACTGCGGACTGGCCGAGCTCTCGGCTCCAACTCCCATGCGCACCTTCCAGGACCGTGCCCCAGCCCAAAGAAACCGGAGCGTCTCTTACTATCGAAAGTAGTAGTCATCGCTACTATAGACAGTAGTAGCTCCCGACGACAGCAGGACGTGTTGAGGATCACTATCAGCCACCTCATTGCACTCTATGCGGCATAGTAGGGACATGCTCACGCTCAGGTCCACGTACCGTGCCTGAGCCACGCAGCGCGACTCCTCGCCTGGGCGCGCTCGAGCAGGAGGTCATGGACATCCTGTGGGACTGTCCCGAGCAGCTACGCACCCGCGACGTCCTTGCACGCGTGACGTCACATACCCTCGCCTACACGACGGTGGCGACGGTGCTGACCAACCTGGGAAAGAAAGGGATGGTCGAGCGGATCAGTGCCGATCGCAGCTGGGCCTACCGACCGCTGCAGACGCGAAGCCAGTATGCGGCAGGGCTGATGGCACAGGCACTGACCATCAGCGAGGACCCGGCTGCGTCGTTCCTGCACTTCGTCGAGACGATGTCCGAGGAGGATGCGACCCTTCTGCGTGAGCTCCTCGTCAACCCCGCCCACGAGTCCGGACCTGGGCCGTCTGGCCCCACAGTTTCGCGTGCCACGTGATTCCTCTGGCGCTGACCCTGGCGCTCCTGGTGCTCCTCGTTGCAGGGGCGACCATCGGACCCCGCGTGCTCGGCGGACCCACCCCGACCTTTAGTGCGCGCCCACGGCTTGGGATCACGATCTGGGCGGTCTCAGCGGCCGTGTGGACACTCGCATTCCTCGCGCTGGGTCCGCTGTTGACCTGGATCTTTACCGGCCCGGGGCTGCCCGGACGGGTCGGCGCTGTCTGTCGGCGGTGCCTGGCGGCGGCGAACCCCTTCCCGGCCCAGTCGCAGATGTGGACCACCGATGTGCCCGTGCTCGCGATGCTGCTCGTCCCGTTGTCCCTGGGCACGTGGCTGATCATCAGCGCAACCATGCGTCGCGTTCGCTCACGTGAGCACCTCCGGACGCATCTCCATGATCTGACCGCGGTGGCCGAACAGCGGCGTCTGCACGGAACGCAGGTCTGGGTGCTACCGACCTCGGAGAGAGCGGTCTACAGCCTCCCCACGCGCCGCGCCCACATCGTCATCTCCCAGGGCGCGCTTGATGCGCTGAGTCGCGATGAGCTCATCGCGGTCCTCTCCCACGAACGGGCACACATCAAGCAGCGCCATCACGCGCTGCTAGGGGGACTGAACAGCCTGCGGGGAGTCCTCGGCTGGGTGCCGTTGATCACCGCCGCGGCTCTAGCGGTAGCGACCTACGCCGAGATGGCCGCCGACGACGTTGCCCGACGAGCGAGCAGCATTCGCGCTCTGGCCGGGGCCCTGCTCGCGCTGAGCGGACCCGGATCCTCCGCCGTCCTCGGCACGCCGGCACTCGCCCTGCACAGCGCGCAGACGGGCACCCGCTGGCGCGCGCGCCGTCTTGCTGCGGCGCCCACGCCGCCTTCGCGGTGGTGCGTGGCACTGACCGGCGGCGCCCTGGTGGCAATGACGGCCACAATCTTCCTGATACTTACGCCGTACGTGTCCCTGGCCCTGGCCGGTGCCTGCTCACGCGGAGTTGCCGGATGAGCAAGGTCATACCCGAGTTTCGTTAGATCTTGCTTGCGCGATACCATGCCCGACCTTCGGCCGGCTCGGGTGCGCAGTACTGTGACGTTCGTGACCCCAGATAAAGGCGAGTTCCCGTTCTTCACCACCTCCGAGGACCACGAGGAGCTGCGCCACGCAGTCCGCAATGTTGCCGAGAACAAGATCGCGCCGCACGCAGCCGAGGTGGACGAGACGGGCACCTTCCCGCAGGCGGCGTATGACGCGTTGGTGGCTTCGGACTTCCACTCCCCTCACCTTCCCGAGGAGTTCGACGGGGTCGGCGCGGACGCACTGGCGACGTGCATCGTGATCGAGGAGATCGCCCGGGTCTGTGCGTCCTCGTCCCTGATCCCGGCGGTGAACAAGCTGGGGACCTTGCCGTTGATCCTGGCTGGGTCCGAGGAGCTCAAGGCGAAGTACCTGCCGCCGGTGGCGCGCGGTGAGGCGATGTTCTCCTACGGACTGTCCGAGCGTGAGGCTGGCAGCGATACGGCCTCGATGAAGTGCCGGGCAAGGCCTGACGGGGACGACTGGGTCCTGTCCGGGCAGAAGTCGTGGATCTCGGGCGCAGGCGTCTCGGCGTTCTACACCGTCTTGGCGGTGACCGACCCCGATGGTAAGCGGGGGTCGAACGTGTCGGCGTTCGTGGTCGAGAAGTCAGATCCCGGGTTCAGCTTCGGTGAGCTGGAGAAGAAGATGGGCATCAAGGGGTCGCCCACCCGCGAGCTGATCTTCGAGGGTTGCCGGATCCCGGGGGATCGGATCGTGGGTGCTCCCGGGGAGGGGCTCCACATCGCGTTGGCGACCCTGGACCACACGCGGGTCACCATCGGTGCTCAGGCTGTCGGCATCGCCCAGGGCGCGTTGGACTTCGCGCTGGGTTACGCCAAGGAGCGCGTCCAGTTCGGCAAGAGCATCGCCGAGTTCCAGGGCGTGCAGTTCATGTTGGCGGACATGGCGATGAAGGTGGAGGCGGCCCGCCAGATGGTCTATGCCGCGGCAGCCAAGTCCGAGCGCGGCGATGCGGATCTGCGCTTCTTCGGTGCGGCTGCCAAGTGTTTCGCCTCGGACGTGGCCATGGAGGTCACGACCGACGCGGTCCAGATCCTCGGCGGCGCCGGCTATGTCAAGGACTACCCGGTTGAGCGGATGATGCGCGACGCCAAGATCACCCAGATCTACGAGGGCACCAACCAGATCCAACGCATCGTGATGGCACGGGCACTGCTGAAGACGTAGTGCGGTGACTGCGCTGGAGGGACCTTCCCCCCAGCGCCCGGGCCGGCGTCAGCGCGTGAAGATCACCTTGAGAGCCTACGTCTCCGCGGCGCGGCCGAAGGTGTCGTAGGCGTCCAGGATCTTGTCGAAGGTGAACCGGTGGCTCACGAACTCGTCAGGTCTCAGCTTTCCCTGGGCAACGAGCCTGAGCAGCATCGGTGTGGTGGTAGCACTCACCAGACCGGTGGTGATGGCGATGTCCTTGATCCAGAGGTCTTGGAGCATCAGCTCCACCGACGTCCCGTGGACACCGACGTTGGCAACCGTCCCACCGACGCGGATGATCTCGGTGGCCATCTGGAAGGTCAGGGGGATGCCCACCGCCTCGATCGCGACATCCACACCCCGGCCGCCATCTGTCAGGGCCATGAGCTCCTGCTTCCAGCCGGCGTCGCCGCTGTTGACGACATCGGTGGCGCCGCAGCTTTCGGCCTTGATGAGGCGGTTGTTGTCCAGATCGACCGCGATGATGCGGGACGCGCCATATAGGCCGGCGGTCATGATCGCCGCAAGGCCCACCGGTCCGGCGCCAATTACCGCGACGACGTCGCCGGGTTTGGTGCGACCGTTGCGCACTCCGATCTCAAAACCCGTGGGCAGGATGTCGGAGAGCATGACCGCCGCCTCGTCACTCACGCCCTCAGGCACCTTGTGCAGGGAGAACTCGGCAAAGGGCACGCGCACATACTCCGCCTGGGTGCCGTCGATGAGGTGGCCGAAGATCCAGCCGATACCGGAGGTGCCTTCGTCGTTCAGGCAGTGCGCCGGGAGCCCTTGGCGGCAGTAGGAGCATGAGCCGCATGCGGTGATGCAGGAGATGATCACGCGGTCGCCCACGGCAAGCTTGTTCACCGCCGAGCCCACCTCGGTGATTGTCCCCACACCTTCGTGCCCAAGGATCCGCCCATCGGTCACCGCCGGGACGTCTCCCTTGAGGATGTGTAGGTCGGTACCGCAGATGGTGGTGGTGTCCACCGCCACGATCACATCGGTTGGATCGATGATCTTGGGGTTTGGTACTTCTTCCCACGACTTCTGATTTGGTCCGTGATACACCAGAGCCTTCACGAGTTCTTCCTTACCGTTGCCACCTACCCCGGCCTTGTCGGCCAGGTCCGCGAGGTATTCTCCTGCGGCCCCACCATTCTGACGAAAAATATTGCGCTGGGTGGTGACCTATACCACTGTTTCTGCCGGATATCGCGAATGTCACAAGGGATAGTGCGCAGTCCGGCGCTTGGGCTCCTACTTGCCGCTACCGGCTGGGGCGACGGTCAGTGGCTCGTCGTTCTTGATCGCGGTGAACAGTGCCAGCGCTTTGGGACTGTCCCACTTCACTGCCCTGCCCACCCGCGTCGGCAGCGCGGGGTTGGACACCGGGACCGTGAGGGACAGACCTTGTCCGCTGGACACCGAGCGCATCGCCTGCAGAACTCGGGTGACGTCGCGCAAGGAGGTGTCATCACCCACGGTCAGGCCAGCCCCGGCGGTGGTCGCGAACCCGTAGTAACGCCACGGGATGAGCGCCGTCGATGGGCTCGTGGCCTTTTTCATGATGGCGCCGAGGAACGTGCGTTGTCGATCGACGCGGCCGATGTCACCGAGCGGGTCTGAGTATCTCGCCCGCACGTAACCCAGGGCGTTGGGCCCGTTGAGCGTCTGGCACCCGGCCTTGAGGTTGATGCCGGCCTTGGGGTCCTTCATGGGTCGGGCCACGCAGATGTCGACGCCCTCCAGGCTGTCGACGACGGAGGCGAAGCCGCCGAAGCCGATCTCGACATAACCGTCGATGCGCACGTCGGTCACCTGCTCAATCGTCGCAACGAGCAGTTTGGGCCCACCAATGGTGTACGCGGCGTTGATCTTGTTGCGGTCATGGCCGGGGATCGGCACATAGCTGTCACGGGGCAGCGAGATCAGTGCCGCTTTACCCTCGCCCGAGGGGACGTGAACCATGATGATCGAGTCCGTGCGCTTGCCCTCAGCGACCTTGGACGAGCCGGTGTGGAGCAGCCTCTGCTGGGCGGCGGTCAAGCCCTCGCGGCTGTCGGAGCCCACGAGAACGTAGTCATAGCCTGCAGACTCGGCCGGGCGGGTGCCGGTTGGACTGGCCGCGACCCGATGCACCCCACCCCAGGCGTGGAACGGAACCCAGACCATGAACGCCAGCCAGGCCAGCACCAGAAGGGCTGCGCCGATGAGGATCCGACGCCGACGATGGCTCGTGCCGGCCCGTGATCCCTGTGGTGCGCTAGGCGGTGGCAGCACCGGCCGGCGGTTCTGGGTTCGCTGCACCGAAGGCGAGCGGGACCGCCCGAGGCCGGCGGGGCCGCGGGTGCGGGTGTCCACAACATAGACATCGTCGTCGTCGACCTGGTCCTCAGGACCCGGCATGGGGTTCCTCCCGCCGTTCGGAGGGAGCCTGAGCCGGCGCGGGCTGGGTTGGACCGGCTTCGTCAAGGGCCAGCCTGCGGGCGAGCTTGGTGTAGCGGGCCTCGAAGTCGCGGAACCGGAAGTAGGTCGTCAGGGTGAAGCTGAGGAAGGCCACGACAAGGGCATACAGCACCATGTCCGTGCCACGGCCCACTCCGACCAGCCTGGCCATCTGGTTCCAGACGGACGGAAAGAGGATGGACCAGACTGCGAGCGCCGCAAACAGCATCAGCCCCAGGCGACGGACGGCCTGGGTGCGTGCGCCCTTGCCGCGAAGCAGGCGAGCCGCCGTGATGATGACCACGACGATGAGCAGGAGCTGGATCAGGACGATCTTCATAGGTTCGGTCCTCCGCAGGTCCGATGCGCGGCCGTCATCGCAGGATCAGCTCGGCCAGGATGTTGATGGAGTTCCACAGCGACTGACCCTTGGCCTTGGAGTAGTCGGTGTAGAGGATGTGCACGGGGTGCTCGACATAGCTGGCCTTGGACGCGCCGATCTGGGCGACGAGCTCGCTGGCGTGGGCCATCCGGTTCTGGGTGAGGTCGAGCTGCTCGACGACCGGACGTCGGATGGCGCGCAGCCCGTTGTGTGCGTCGGTGAGCCTGGTGCGCGTGGTCATGTTGGTGTAGCCCACGGCGGCCCGGAGCACCATTTTCTTGGCGATGCTGGGTTTGGTCCGCTCGTCAAGGAAGCGTGAGCCGAAGACGACGTCCGCCTCGCCGGCCCGCAGCCGCTCGACCATCCCGACAGCGTCCCCGATCTGGTGCTGACCATCGGCGTCGAAGGTCACGACGTACTTCATGGCCGGGTCGCCGAGGGCGTACTCGAAGCCGGTCTGCAACGCTGCGCCCTGCCCGAGGTTGAGCGGGTGCCGCACGACCCGGGCTCCCGCCCTCGCAGCCAGGTTGGCGGAGCGATCGGTGGAGCCGTCGTCGATACAGACGACCTGCGAAAAGGCTGTGCGCACTGTGGCAACGACGTCGGCGATGACCAGTTCCTCGTTGTACAAAGGGATGACCACCCACGTGTCGTCCACGGTCTCGTCCACCCCGTCGTCCACGCCTGATCCCGTCCGTTCGGCCCTTTCGGAAGTATAGGTTGGCCGCCGCAGCGTCATTTGTGCGCTGCGCCCCCGTGAGAACCGCCGGGCCGGGCGATGACGTGCTGGCGCAGGTTACGCACGCCCTGGTGCTGCTTGGTCCGCCACGCCTTGGGCAGCAAGGTGGCGGCGTTCAGGCGCGACGACAGGTGCAGCCGGGCCGTGCGTGCCGCCCGACGCCAGCCGATCGCCTCGAACTCCTCGGCCATTCCCGTGAAGAACTCCCGCTCCTCGATGAACCGTGTTCCCTGCAGCGCGCGCAGGGACGAGTCGCTCTCACGGTGCCTGCGGTACTGGAAGCAGACGGTGCTGTCGACCACGAGACTGCCGCCGGTCTTGATCAGGTCCAGGGCCAGGGCGAGGTCCTGGACCACGTTGAGGCCCTCGCGGAAGTTGGTCGCGACCAGGGTGTCCGACCGCCAGCAGATGGAGGGGAAGTAGAGCCAGTTCGCCCTCATCAGGCTGACCGCGAGGGGCTCACCGCTGAGCAGTCGGCGGCCCTGGACCCGTGGGGCATAGACACGTTTCATCCTGTCGGCCAGGCCCAGGCCGGGCTGGTTGAACTCGTCGATCACCGCAACGCCCGGCTGGATGATCAGGGCCGACGGGAACTGCTCGTGCGCCGCGACGACAGTCTGGATGTAGTTGGCCAGCATCACGTCGTCTGCGCCCATGACGACCGCGAGCTCGTGCCGGACGAAGGTCAGCGCCTTGCGGTAGTTGCCGTTGGCCCCGAGGTTCTGCTCGTTGCGCAGGTAGGTGATGCGTGGGTCCTGGGCCACGAGAACGCCGAAGTAGCCGGGGAGGCTTTCGTCCGGATAACCGTCGTCGATGACCGTGAGGGTCCAGTCCGGGCTGGTCTGACCAAGGATGCTCTCGACCGCCTGCTTCATCATGGCGACATCGCCGTAGTAGGGCAGGAGTACGTCCACAGTCACGGGGTGGTCCTTCCACAGGTTGCCTTCGCGGGGGCCGAGATCGGGTGCGGGGCGCTGATTACACTAAACGAAACGCTGGCCAGTCCAACGGTTGTGCCCGTTCAGGAACCCGATCAGGAGAGCGTCGTGGACACCCAGAACCACTTCTACGGGCACACGGCCGCGCTCGCGGCATACGCGGGGCTCTCCCGGCCGCGGCACGTAGCGGGTCTGATCCAGCACGGTTGGACCACGGTTCCCCCGATCCCGGTCAACTTCGGAGACTTCCCCGGCGTCGAGCACGGCGGCCGTCGCAAGCTGTTTGTCTGGTCGCACGGTTCGAGGGCATGGGATCCTGCGCAGTCGCCGCGGTCGAGCTTCGCGCTCGGGTCGCCGTGGGCTTATCTGGTCTCTGCCGAGGCGGCGCCCAAGCTGCTGGCGGGCAGCCGAAGCATCGGGACGCTCATCATGCCGTTGCACAGCACCCGGATCGTTCAGGTCAGGGGGGACCAGGGCAGCCTGGCCCGTGAGTATCTGCGCAGCGAGGGCCCGTCCACGGTCTGTCTGCACTCCGAGGACATCCACAAGCCCGACATCGTCGACTCGTGGCTGGACGCCGGTCATCGCGTCGTCACGGCCGGACCCAGGCATGACCCGGACTTCCTCTCGCGCATCCTCGCGCTGGTGCTCGCCTCCGAGCGGGTCGTGGCCAACCGCTTGATGACGCCGTTGCTGTATGCCGCTTCGCTGGGCCGCGACGTGGCCGTCTATGGCGACCCGTTGTCGATCTCCAGCGCCGAGATCCACGGTCAGGACGCCATCCGGTCCCTCTGGCCCGAGCTGCACGGCGCCTCCCTCGACTGCGGGGTGACAACCGACCTGGCGCGCGCCGAGCTGGGTTTTCAGCACGTTCTCGACCCGGCTCAGCTGCGCGCGGCTCTGGGTTGGACCACGCGATCGGCCGGCCCGGCGATGCAGTACTGGGCCAGCGCGCCGCTGCACAAGGCGATGAACGTTCTTGGCCTGGGCGAACGTGACCCTGGCTCGAGCGAGAAGCAGGTCGGCGCAAGCCCGTTGGCATGGCTGCGGCACCCGATGTCGCACCTGCCCCGGCCGCTTCCGGCGCGCGCCGCCGTCCTGGACCCGTTGCCGGCGCCGATCCCGGTGGTGAGGTGAGTACCTGGCAGGGTGGCACCGCAGTATCGCCGGTGGCTTCGGCGAAGATGCCATCGGTGATACCCAGGTATCTCCCGAGGGGCGCAGTCGATGCCCTGCCGTGGTTGCTGGCGCTGGGTCTGGGGACTGCGACGTTGCTACAGACAGGTACCCCCGCCCTCGACATCGCCAGATACGCCGCCTACTGGTGCTTCGGGGTGACTCTGCCGGGGTTGTTGGTGGCGCGGGCAACGTTCGGGACTCGCGGCAACTGGCCGGAGGACCTCGCCATGGGCGCGGTGACCGGTCTGGTGCTGGAGCTTGCGTGCTTCGCGCTCTGGTCGGTTCTGGGGCTGCAGCAGCAGCTGTGGCTCTGGCCGCTTCTCGTGGTGGTGAGCTTCGTCGCGGTGCCACGGCTGCGTCGGCACTGGCGGATCAGCTCGCCAGCGCCGTTGCCCCCCTTGTGGTCGTGGGGAGTGGCCTCCGCGATCGGCCTCGGCACCCTGGTCGTGCGGGGGAGCGCCTTCGCTGCGCCTCTGCCGCCGGCCGGCGGGCTCTACTACCAGGACGTCACCTGGCACCTGTCCATCGTCCACGAGCTCACCAGGTCGTTTCCGCCGCAGGTCCCCCAGGCGGTGGGAGAGGCCCTGCGCTACCACTGGTTCTCGCACATTCACCTGGCAGCCGCGCATCTGGTTTCGGGAACACCGGAGGCGACGGTGGTTCTGCGTCTGTGGATCCTTCCGCTGCTTGCCCTGACAGCGCTGACCGGTGCCCGTCTGGCGATGGAGCTGTCGGGCAGGTGGTGGTCTGGGCCGGTCGCCGCGTGGGGTCTGATCGTCTTCCAGGGCACGGACCTCCTACCGGTGGCGGGCCGGGCGGGGATCATCTTCCCCGACAGCCCCTCCCAGGTCTACGTCCTGCCACTGGTCCTCGGCGCTGCCACGCTGATCGTCCGGGCGCTGCGCGGCACGAGGCTGGGGGCGGGATGGTTGGTCCTTGCGCTGCTGCTCGTGGCCGCGGCAGGAGTCAAACCCACCGCCATGCCGCTCGTGCTGGCCGGGACCTGTCTCGCCGGGTTCAGCCTGTTGGTCCGGCGGCGTCGTCAGGGGCTGGCGGCCCTGGCAGTCGTGGCGATGGTGGCCGTCATACTGCCGGTATCCCACCTTGCGGTCGCTGGCAGCGACAGCGGATCCAAGATCAGCCTGTTCGACTTCGTCGAGTGGATTCCGCTCTATCACCGTCTGACCGGCGCGGGCTTCCATCCATCCGGCGGACCGGTCCTGCCCGAGGGTGTGAACGACCTGTCGAGCCGGTCGCTGGTCATCCTGGCCGTCCTCATCTTGGTGCCGCTGCTGGCGAACCTCAGTCGCCTGGCGCCGTTTGCCTCCCTGGCGTCCACCCGGCTACGCAGGGATCCTGCCGCCTGGTTCATGGCAGGTGTCGTGGTGGCGGGTTGGGGTGCCTACCTGGTCCTGTCGCACCCGGCCTACAGCCAGGCCTACTTCCTTGACCTGGCCAACCCGGTGGCCTCGGTGTTCGGCGCTTGGGCCCTCGCCAATGCGGTCCCCTACGCGGCGCCGGGCAGCCGGCGGGTCGCCGCCCTCCTGGCCGGCGGCACGGCGTTCGGTGCCGGTGTCCTCGCGCTCGGTGGTGCACTCACGCCAGCACTGCCCGTCGTATCAGAACTGTCCACGAGCGAGGAGAGCCTGTCGGCGACGGAGTCCTCGTTCCTTGCGCCGATTGCTGTGCTGATCGCTGCCATCGGGGCAGGGCTTGTTGTGTGGATGGTGGTACGCCGCCGAGTGCCGGACCTGCGTGGATGGGGCTCGGGCTTCGTGCTCGCAGCGCTGGTCCTGGGTGGACCGGCATACGGCGCGACGAAGGGTTCTGCTCCTGCCCCGGTCAACGTGCTCAACGGCAGAGCTCTAGTTGATGATGGTGCCTCTCGGCTCACTCCGGACGCCGGTGCGGCCATGGCGTGGCTCGAGCAGCACACTCCCAACGACGCGGTCGTGGCCACCAACCGGCACTGCGTGAGCGGGCCCGAGCGACCCCGGTGCACGTCCGTCGCGTTCTGGGTGAGCGGTCTCGGCGGGCGGCGCACCGTGCTGGAGGGATGGGGCTACACCAGTGCGGCCGGCTTCTCGACCGCGCCGGCGCCCTACCCGGAACGACTCGCGGTTAATGACGCCGTCTTCACCGACCCGGGCAAAAAGACCATCGAACGACTTCGCCGGGACTACGGTGCGGGCTGGCTGGTTGCCGACAGCTCGGCGGGACCGGTGTCTGCGGAGCTCGCGCGGTTCGCCGACCCGAAGTTCAGCAGTGGCGAGGTCACCGTCTACGAGCTGCGCTGAAGCAGCCCGGACGTACTGACCCTGTCGTAGCTGTCCGGTAGCGAAATCACCCCCTTGTTGCCTCGAAGCCACCGTTTCGAGCGCTGCGAGGTGCTGATTCGGTGGTTTCGGGGCAACAAGCTCGGGGTGGGGTCTCACCCCAGGACGCGGCGAGCCAGCGAGAACGTCCCGACGCCGGCGAGAGCGGCCAGGGCCACCCTGACGAGCGCGGTCGCCCCAGAGGTGGGCAGCACCCCGCCGAGGGTGCAGAGCGCGAGCCCGAGCCCGGTCGGCAGCAACAGTATTGACTCGTTCCAGGATGCCCCGCCGACGTGCCGGCGCAACCACGCCGTGCCGACGGCGAGGGTGGCGTAAGTCGCCGGGAACCCGAGCGCGAGCAGCACCAGCTGGTGGCGTCCGGCCAGATAGGCGCACCCTAGGCCGATCGCGAGGCTGAGCGGGGTGATCAGCGAGAGGCCGAGCGAGCGACCGGCGGCGAAGACCAGGTGCACGTTCGCCAGATAGGCCACGGACAGGACGGTGCCAAAGGCGACGATCGCCACAGCGGGCACGAGCTCGAGCGGTGCGAAGCCGGCATCCGCCACGAAGCGCATCAGCCAGGGTGAGAGCAGGGCGACCCCGCCGGCGACCAGGGCGGTCAGCGTTGCGATGTCGCGGGCGGTGTGCGCCAGAACCTCGCCGCGCTCGTGCTCTGGCGAGCGGAAGACGATCGGCGCCCACGAGTTGTTCAGGGCCGAGGTGATGACCGCTGGCGAGCTGCCCACCAGCAACGCCAGATAGATCCGGCCGCCGCTGGCGATGTCATACAGCTGACCGGCCAGGAACACGAGGGCGCCGTTGGCCAGGAACAGGGCAACCAGATGCGGTATGACGGGCAGCCCGATTCGCAGGGCTGCCCGGGTGTCGCCGTGGTCGCGAAGCGGCCGACCACCTCGGAGGCACAGGATCAGCCCCACCACGGCGGCGGCGGCATAGCCCGCAGTGAGCCCGACCAGATAGCGCTCGGGGGAACGGTCCTGGGCCAGCAGGGCCAACCCCAGCAAGGGACCGCCCAAGGTT
>JBBQUB010000067.1:0-12941 GCA_038212865.1 Actinomycetales bacterium | reverse complement strand
AGGGTGCCGCGAGGCCAGTCGGCCACGCGGCACCCTCCCGGCAAGATCAGCGCACGGGAACGAGGGTGCTGTTTGCGACCCAGCGCCCGATGCGCGAACCGTGGGCCAAACCGACATCGGTAGCGTGGCGGAAGTGGAACCCGATGTAGACCCGGGAGTCGGCGTTCTCGCGGGCGGCCTGGGAGAAGGACCGGTACTGGCGGCGCACCTCATCGGCAGCGCCGCACTTCCCCGTGGGCAGGGTGTTGCTGCAGTTGCTGAAGGCCAGCCGGTCGGTGCCGAAGAACGACCGGAAGACGGCGGCAGCCGCCCCTCCCTCGACCGCATGGGCGGAGTCGTGGTCCGGGATGGGGGGTGTGGTCACCAAGGGAGTCCACGTCGGGTCACCGGTGGTGGCCCTGTTGCCGTCGTGGTCGGCCTGTCGGACGGCCGTCTCGGGACGCCAGAAGGGGTTGGCGTACTTGGTGGCGAAGGACTCGACGTAGCCGTCCGCCAGCGCGACGTCCAGTAGTCCGTAGAGCCTGGCCTGCTCCCAGGGGTCGAGTCGCTGGTCGGAGGCGAGATGCCGGGCGATCCGGTTCCAGGCCAAGGGCGAGCTCTCCCACCAGAACAACGCCATCTGGGTCTGGTCGGGGGACCGGGTGCTGGGTGTGGTGACGCCGTCACCGCCGAGGGTCTTCACCTCTGCCAGGTCGCGGGCGTAAGCCTTGCTGGTCAGGGGCAGCGGACCCGGCACCGTCAGCCGGTGGTGCGCGGCGAAGGGCTGGACCGACCCCCAACCAGGGGCGAAGGCGAAACCGGTCCCGTCAGTGAAGACCCACGCGCCGGGAGCGGTGCCCTGCGGGTAGTCGGCGGCGATCAGCGGGGTGTCGGATCCGTCGTGGCTGCGAACGGCCACGACCGCGGCCGCAGCCCGGTCGCCAGCAGCCCGACCGAGCGACTTGGCGCGCCCGTCCGGCACCAGTGCGAGCTGCGCGGTGTAGTGCTCCTCGACGACGGCCGCACCGGCGTCGCGGCAGGACTGGGGGAAGGGTGCCGAGATGTCCGAGATGGCCGACAGCAGGGCGTCGTGGGCGGCCTCGGCGACCGCGGCCCGAACCGAGGCGTGACCCTTCACCCGAAAGTTGGCGGCATACGGCGCTGAACGACGGTCGATGGCGTTGAGGGCGTCGTGGATGGCCAGGTGACCCATGGCATACATCCGCGACTCGTGCAGCGGGTTGTCGAGTGGCGCGATGCAGGCGGCCACGGCTGCGCGGGCCGCCACCTCGTTCCAGTCCGTCACCACCGAGCCGATCCCGGGATCGCGTGTCGGAGACGTCGCGTTGGCGGTGCCGCCGACCAGGGTCAGCGCGGCGAGGGCAGCAGCGGAAATCACGGCGGTGACGCGTCGATGGATGCGCATGTTTCTCCTCGGGATGGTGGACTGCTGGGTTCCGTCGGGTGACGAGCTGATGGTGCCCACGCTTCTGCCGCCATCAGCCCCAGGCATCGGGTGCGACCCCTTATTCCGACGGCCTGGCCCCCTGTTTCGACGGCCTGGACCCCTGAGAAAAGGCGGGTCGGCCGAGCAAGGCCGTGCCAGACTCGTTGGGTGCCTGTCGTGGCGGGGGTCGATCCCCTGGTGTTTGTTGGGCGTGCGGGTGAGCTGGCCGCGGTACGTTCCGTGATCGACCGCGCCCGACGCGGCACGGCTGGGGCGCTGCTCCTCGTCGGTGACGCCGGTGTGGGCAAGTCCACGATCGTCCAGCGCGTCACGGCGTCCTGCGGACCCGACACGGTGGTGCTGCACGGTGGAGGACTGCCGACGGCGTCCGTCACCGTGCCCTACCTCGCGCTGCGCTCGGCGTTCCGGAAACTGCCGGAGGGCGTGAGCATGCCGGCCTGCCTGGGCCGTGCTGACTCGACGGGTCGGGTGCTGGAGGAGGTCGACGCGTGGATCGACGAGGTGGCGGCGCACTCGACGGTGGTCCTGGTCGTGGACGACCTGCACTGGGCAGACCAGAGCACCCTCGACGTCCTGCTCTACCTGCTGGCTGGCCCGCGGCAGCGACGGCTTGCCGTGCTGACCACCCTGCGCCGTGGGGAGGTGGCCGAGGGGGATCGGCTCAACACCTGGTTGGCGGCCGTCAGGCGGCTGCCCGGCTTCGAGGCCATAGACGTGGGACCGCTGACGCGGGTCGAGACGGCTGAACAGGTGGCGGGGCTGCTGCGGACACCGGCCCACGAGACGCTGGTCGACGAGGTGTTCGTCCGAACCCGCGGCAACTGCTACCTGACGCGGCTGCTCATCACGGGACTGGAGCCCACCAGGGCTCATCTGCCCACCCGGCTGCCGGAGGACGTCGAGGAGGCGGTGCTGGCCACGTGGCACCGCCTCTCGCCACCGGCTCGCGAGGTCACCGCGGTGCTGGCCATCGGAGGACACCGACAGTCAGCGACCGAACTGGCGAAGGTGACCAGAGCCCTGCACGACGTCGGCGCGTTGGGGGCGTTGTTGCGCGCAGCGACCGGTGAGGGTGTGCTCGACCTGGACGAGGCGGACGGCAGGTTCTGGTTCCACCACCCGCTGCAGGCGGAGGTGCTGGTGCGGCACATCCCGGTCGACGAACGCCGGCGCTGGCACGAGGCGTTCGCGGCCCACTTCGAGGCGGGCCTGGATGACAGCCACGATCCCGGGGACCTCGCCCTGGTGGCCGACCACCACTTCCACGCCGGGCACGAGGAGGAGGCCTACCACTGGTCCCTGCGGGCGGCCGAGGGCGGCTCCAGCGGCGGTCCCGAGCGGCTGAGGCTGTTGCAGCGTGCCGTGGACCTGCGTCCTGCGGTGGGCCACGACCGGTTCTCGCGCCGAGACCTGCTGTGGATGCTCAAGGCTGCTGCGCAGTCCACCGCCTCGCACCGCACTGAGCTCGACGCCGTGGAGGAGCTGCTGAAAGACCTGGATCCCAGCACGGCTCCCGCACAGTGCGCCGAGCTGCTGGTTCGACGGATGCACCTGCGCTTCTCACTGGGACTGGGCTTCATCACCAGGGCAGACAGCGACGAAGCGGAACGGGTGGGACGGGCCGTCCCCCATTCGTGGCAGTACGCGCTCGCGGTCGCCGAGCAGGCGCATGCGGCGCATTGGGAGGGCGACAGCGATGTGGCCCAGCTCGCCGACCGGGCTCTCGAGCTCGCGACGGTGGTGGACCACCCGCAGGCCCTCTCGTATGCGCACACCGCAAAGGCCCTTGCCCTGATCGATGCCGACCACGAAAGCGCCGGTCGGCACGCCTCCCGTGGCAGGACCTTCGCCTTGCAGGCCCGCGACTTCTGGGCCTACAGCCATGCGGTTCTCTGGGAGGGCAATGCGATCGACATGTGGTCTGCACCGGCGACGGTCGACCTGATCGCTGCTCGACGCCGCGAAGCCGCCGCGGCAGGAGCACCCCATCCGTACTTGGCCTGGCTGGCCACCAGCGAGGCCGCGGGCAGGCTGGCGGCGGGCCAGTGGGAGGACTGCGCCGCGCTGCTTCGCATCGGCCTGGGCTCCGAACCCGGACCCCTCGTCGAGGTCGCCGCACGACTGGTCGCGGCCCGTCTCGCTGTCCTGCAGGGTCGGGTGGACGAGGGCGTGGCGCACCTCGCGCGCGTGCCCGAGATCTTCGCCGACCCCTCTCGCTTCAAGGCCTTTCAGTACGACGCGATCCGGGCCGAGGTCCTGCTCGCCGCGGGAGACCTTGGCGGGGCGATTGAGTGCGTCGAGTCGGCCTTGACGGTCCCTGGGGTGCCGCCCACCATGTGCGAGTGGCTGCTCCCGCTGGGCGCGCGGGCCTTGGCCGACCAGGCCCAGCGTTCCCGTGACCGGGGCGTCGACGGCTCTCGGGTGCAGGAGCGCCTGGACGAGCTGGTGCGGCGGTTCCCGATGGTGATTCGGGACTTCGGCCCACCGCTCTCGGACGTCGACTACTCCGTCGAGTTCGGTGACCCCTCACCGTTCTACCGCCGCCAGCTCGAGGCTTTCGACGCCTGGTACCTGGCCGAGGTCGGGCGAGCCCGACGCGGCCACCGCAACGCGCAGGAATGGGAGCGGGCGTCGACCCTGCTCGTGAACAGCGGTGCCCTCTGGGAGGGGGCCTACGCGGGCTGGCGCGCGGCCGAGGCCCACCTTCGCGGCCCCCAACCCAACCGGGCCTGCGCGGCGAAGTGGGCACGCCTGGCTTCGGAGGCCGCCACTCGCCTTGGCGCCCAACCCGTCCTCACGCAGACCCAGGGCCTGGCGCGGGCGGCGCGGATCCGCCTCGACCCGGTGCACTCGCCCGCCGTCGAACCTGCCGTGGACCGTCTGGGTCTGACCCGCCGAGAACGCGAGGTGCTGGCGCACGTCGCAGCCGGACGCACCTATGCGGAGATCGCCGCCGAGCTGGTGCTAAGCGAGAAGACGGTGAGCGCGCACCTCTCCCACATGCTCCGCAAGACAGGTGCGGCGAACCGCGTCGAGCTTGCCGCCCTCGCTGCCCGGGCCGACACCGCTCCGTAGCCGGCTCCGCTCCGGCGGAGTGGGCCCGCTCCCGGGAGACTGTCAAACGCCAGGATCTGGCAGGCTAGGCCGAGTACGGCCACTGTGCCTCCCACTCGCGCTACCTCTGGGGACTGCGCCTGCACATGGTCGAGACCAGGCAGCCTGCCCCTGGCCTACGCCCTGGGCGACGGGTCCCGAACTGTGAGCGTCGACAAGAACTACTACGGTCGCGTCGTCGAACAACGTCGCCAGGTAACAGGATTCACCTGCTGCGCAAACCACGCGCCGGAGAAGGTCCACGGCCAGGAACAGAACTCCTCAAACCGCTGCGCCAGACCATCGAGTCCGTCGTCGTCACCCTCAAAAGCCAGGCCAGCCTCGAAGCCACGGCGGGCGACCAACGACGCAGCGGCTGACCTGTTGGCGACGCGGTCTCGCGCTCACCCCATCCTCCTCGAGCTCGTCCGTTCCTGGTTGAGTAGGCGCGACGCTCGAGGCGTCGGCGCTATGGGGCGCTCTTGTCCTGCGACAGGGAGCCGAGCCGGTCCTCGTCGATGCCGCGAGCCGGACCGTGCGAGGCCAGGGCGGAGCCCTCATGCTTCCCACCGACCATGTTGAACCAGATGTTCATGAGAACGGCCATGACCGCGCAGGCGCTGATCCCCGAGTCCGCGACAACGCTGAACCACGTCGGGAACTGGTGCCAGAAGTTCGTCACGACGCTCGGCAGCAGGCCCATGCTCAAGGACACGGCGACGATGATGAGGTTGTTGTTGCCGTCGTACTTGACCTTGGACAGGGTGCGGATGCCGCTCGCGGCCACGGAGCCGAAAAGGGCGATTCCAGCCCCGCCCAGGACTGGCAGCGGAATCACGTTGACCACCGCGGCAAGCAGTGGGGACAGGCCGAACAACGCCAGCATTCCGCCACCGGCTGCCACCACAAAACGGCTCTTGATCCCCGTCAAGGCGACCAGACCGACGTTCTGCGCGAAGGCGGTGGCCGGGAAGGTATTGAAGATGGGCGCCACGACGGAGCTGAGCATGTCGGCCCGGAGACCGTTGGCGACCCGCTTAGATGGCACCTCCGTGCCGACGATCTCTCCGACCGCCAAGATGTCGGCAGTCGTCTCGACCATGATGACGAGCATCACGATGAGCACGCTGACTATCGCTCCGATGGCGAAGATCGGCATCCCGAAGTGGAAAGGCTGGGGCAACGCCACGATGGCCTGGTTCGCGAGCTTGAACTGCGCCTGCCCCGTGATCAGGGCGGCCAGGGTCCCGATCACGAGTGAGAGGAGGATCGCCATCCGGGCGAACATGGTGAACTTGCTGAGGATCAGGACGACGAGCAGCGTGAACACCGCCAAGGCGATGTTGCCGGTATCTCCGAACGCCGGGTTGGGCCCCGGCTTGCCACCCACGAACAACAAGGGCTGTCCACTGATCCACTTCCCCGCGACGGGTAGGAGCGACATGCCGATGACAGTGATGATCGACCCGGTGACCACTGGTGGAAAGAAGCGCACGATGCTGGCGAAGAACGGGACGATGAGGAAGGCCGCAAGCCCGGCAACGATGATCGCGCCGTATGCCGTACGGAGACCCTCCTGCCCATGCCCGGCGACGATCGCAGTGAGAGTGGACACGGAGGCGAAGGAGATGCCCTGCACCAAGGGCAGTTGCGCGCCGAGGTACGGAACACCGAGTGTCTGAAGCACCGTGGCCAGACCGCTGACGAACAGGGCGGCGGAGATCAGGAAGGCGATGTCGGCCCCCTTCAACCCAGCCGCACCACCGATGATGATGGGAACGGCGATGACGCCGCCGAACATCGACAGGATGTGCTGCATCCCGTAGCCGAGAGTGGCCGGGATCGGCAGGCGCGCATCTTCAGGCCGCCGAACTGGGCGTTCGGCCGTCCCAGCAACCTCTGGGTGAGTGGACATGCGCGCTCTCCTTTGCGATGTTGACTGCCAGGCCCTCGTGGCCCGCCAGCATGGGGTCAGGGCACGATCCAGGTGCCGGTCTGGCCGTGGAGACCTTCGACCAGCTTGTCCAGCGAGGTGATCAGGGTCTTGCGACCAGGTCCCGACGTGGTGAACCGCAAGGCAGCGCGGATCTTGGGCAGCATCGAGCCCTCGGGGAACTGACCCTCGGCCACGTACTTCTCGGCATGGGCGACGGTGAGCTCGTCGAGGTCCTGCTGGTCGGGGGTGTTGAAGTTGATGGAGACCTTCTCGACCCCGGTGAGGATGGCCATGGCGTCGCATGCAGTGTCGGCCGCCAGCATCACCGACGCGTAGTCCTTGTCGATGACGGCGTCGATCGCCCTGTACCAGTTGTCCTTGCAGACGGTCGGGATGCCGCCTCCCCCTGCGGCGATGACGACGTGGCCGGCCGAGACGAGGTCCAGGATCGCCTCTTTTTCGAGGATGCCACGCGGCATAGGCGAGGCAACAACCTCGCGGTAGCCACGGCCGGAGTCCTCGATCATCGTCTTGCCAGAAGTGCGCAGCACCTCAGCCTCGTCGGCCGTGAAGAAGGCACCGATCGGCTTCGTGGGCCGGCCGAACATCGGGTCGTCGGAGTCGACCAGGGACCGCGAGATGACTGTGCACACCGTCTTGTGGAGGCCGTGCGCGTTCAGCTGGTTCTCGATGGCGTTCTGCAGGTGGTACCCGACGTACGCCTGGCTCATCGCCACGGCCTCGGACAACGGCACCAAGGACTGCTGGTAGCTCGCCCTGCCATGGTCGATCGAGGTTTTGATCATGCCGACCTGCGGGCCGTTGCCATGGCAGATGACGATCTCGTGCCCGTCCTGGATGAGGCCCACGATGGGCACCGCCACGACTCCGACCGACTCCACGAGCTCGTCGAAGTCAGTACCCAGGGCGTTACCGCCCAAAGACACGAGAATGCGCGACACGAATCTGTCATCCTTTCTGATGCAGCTGTGGGCGGCCGCGCTATCGCCGGCCGCCCCAGATTCCGCTGGTGGTCAGGCCTGCTCGTCGCAGTAGATGCTCGGGATGACGCTCAGGATGGCAGCGCACTTCACGAGGTCGTCCTTCCAGTTGACCTCGTTCGGCGCGTGGGCCTGGGCCTCCTGGCCCGGACCGACACCGATCACGGGGATGCCGTGGCGGCCGGCAATGGCCACGCCGTTGGTGGAGAACGTCCACTTGTCGATGCGCGGCTCGCCATACATCACCTGGTGGGCTGTGGCCGCGGCCTGGACCTCTGGGGAGTCCTCGGCAACAACCCAGGTCGGGAAGTAGCACTCCTGGCCGTACTCGAGGCCGGTCCACGCCTTGGCCTTGTAGTTGTACAGCGAGACCTTCGCGTCGTGCTTGCGCACGGACGGGAGCTCCTCGATCTCCTTGATGGCGCTCTGCCAGGTCTCACCGTCGGTGAGCCGGCGGTCCAGCGAGATCGAGCAGCTGTCGGCGACCGCGCACCGCGAGGGCGAGGTGAAGAAGATCTCCGAGGTGGTGACGGTGCCCTTGCCGAGGAAGTCGTTGTCCAGCAGCCTCTCGTTGAGGTCGCGGATCTCGGGCAGGATGTCGGCCATCTTGTAGATGGCGTTGTCACCGCGCTCGGGGGCGGAGCCGTGGCAGGAGACACCCGCAACATCTACCCGGATCTCCATCCGGCCGCGGTGCCCGCGGTAGATGCCGTTGTCGGTGGGCTCGGTCGAGACGACGAACTTCGGCTTGATGCCAGACTCCTCGATCATGTACAGCCAGTTCATCCCGTCGCAGTCCTCTTCCTGGACAGTGCCGGTCACCAGGATCGTGTACTTGTCTGAGAGCAGGTCGAGATCCTTGGCGATCTTGGCGCCGTAGACCGCGGAGACAACCCCGCCGAGCTGGTCGGAGGCCCCGCGGCCACCGATGTTGACGTCGTCCTCGTAGCCGTCGAACGGGTCAAAGGTCCAGTTGTCGATGTTGCCGACGCCCACGGTGTCGATGTGGCCATCGAAGGCGATGAGGGTCTCGCCGGTGCCCATGTAGCCCAGAACGTTGCCGAGCGGGTCGATCTCAGCCTTGGTGTAGCCGAGCGTCTGCATCTCCTTCTGGATGAGCTTCGACTTCTCCTCTTCCTGGCAGCTCATGCCCTTGGCCTTGATGAGGGCCCTCAGGAATCGGGTCATGTCGTCGCGGTATCCCTCCGCCGCCTCCTTGACCTTGGCGAAGTCGATCTGCGCGGTTGTTGTCATAGCGTGCCTCCTTGGCATCGTGGGGTGGACCGGGGATGTGGCGGATCGTGCCGCCGCAATGTGTGGTGCTAGGCGAATGGGCACATGGTCAGCGTTGCCAGCGCGGCAGGTCGCGGTCCCACAGCTCCTGGAGCTTGGCGGCGGGGTCCTTGATCTTCTGCAGGAAGATCATCGCGGCAATGGCATAGGGCTTGTTGCTCGCCTGCTGGTAGAGCGGCACGCGATAGCGGTCGAACACCGACCGGTCAACCTCACCCTGCTCGCAGGACAGCCCGGTGATGTCGGCCGGCAGCGGGTGCAGGTAGAGCGCCTCGCCGTCCTTGGTCTTGGCCATCATCGCCTCGGTGGTGGCCCAGTCCTTGTGCTCGGCGTTCTGCCCCAGGAGCCGCTGCTCCAGCGCTTGTATGCCGTCGAAGTCACTGTCGCGGTATAGGTCGGTGCGTTCCTGCATGGCCGCCAGCGGAGCCCAGCTCTTCGGGCACACGATGTCGGCACCCTCGAAGGCCTCGTCCATGGAGTGCGTCACGGTGAAGGAGCCGCCGGACTGCGCGGCGTTCTTGGCCGCGATCTCTCGGGTCTGCGCCATCACGTCATAACCCTGCGGGTGGGCCAACGTGACGTCCATCCCATAGCGGGTCATCAGCCCGATCATGCCCTGCGGCACAGACAGCGGCTTGCCGTAGCTCGGCGAGTAGGCCCAGGTCATCGCCAGCTTCTTGCCGCGAAGGTTCTCCAGCCCGCCGAACGTGTGAATCAGGTGCAGGAGGTCAGCGGTGGACTGGCTGGGGTGGTCGATGTCGCACTGCAGGCTGACCAGAGTGGGGCGCTGCTCCAGAATTCCGGCCTCGTACCCCTCCTTCAGGTACTCGGCAAAGTCCGTCATATAGGTGTGACCCTTGCCGATGTACATGTCGTCGCGGATGCCGATGACATCGGCCATGAAGGAGATCATGTTGGCGGTCTCCTTGACCGTCTCGCCGTGCGCCTGCTGGGACTTGCCCTCGTCGAAGTCCTGCACTTCCAGGCCCAGCAGGTTGCAGGCCGAGGCGTAGGAGAAGCGGGTGCGAGTCGAGTTGTCACGGAACAACGAGATTCCGAGCCCGGAGTCGAAGATCCGGGCGCTCTTGTTGTTCTCGCGAAGCGCGCGCAACGCGTCGGCAACGGACAAGACCGCCCGCATCTCGTCCTGCGACTTGTCCCACGTCAGAAGGAAGTCGTCCTGGTACAGGGCGGCAAGGTCGAGTCCGTCCAATGTGTGCAGCTGCTCCTGGAAGTCCATGCGGCGCCTAGCTCCTCGTGTGGCAGGTATGCCATGACGAGTACGGACATCTTCGCCATGTTTGTGGCTTACACATGGGAGTGTAGCAGCGTCTATGCGGTATGTTGCAAGACTTACCCTAAAGTCACTTCAAGATGTATGGTTGTCTCATGAGCACCTCAAGCATGAGCACTACCAGGTCGCAGATGGACCAGGACGCTGTCGCCATCCTGGCGAGCTCCCCGTCCATGTTGGCGAAGATTGCTGGCTTCGTGCACGATGGCGAGGACGGTCCGCTGGTGGAGTGGGCCAAGGTTGCTGAGCTCGCGCATCAGAAGGTGCTTCCCCGTGGCGACCGCGCTTTCTTCGGGATCTGCGCCGAGATAGCTGGCTTTGTCACCTGCGACAGCGATCTCGAGGAGACCTTCGGCGCGAGGTGGGGCGCGCTCGACGGGCAGCACCAAGCCGTGATCGCAAGCGTGCTCACCGCGTCAGCGCAGACGAAGAAGGCCGCGGAGCTGGCGGTCTACAGGCGGCTTGGCGTGTCGTCGCACGACCCGCATGCGGAGGGCACGCGCGCCGTTCGAGTGCGGCTCGGTCAGGACATCCCGGCGGTGGTCAACGACGCTCTCGGGCGCGAACGCGTGGGATTCCGCGACGGGCTCTCTACCCATGAGGTGTGGCTGAGGGGCCGCGGTGTGTGGCGGATGCAGCCGGATCGCGTCCTCACCTCGCAGCAGCTCATCATTGCCAACGCCGGCATCGTTCGCATGGTGGGAACGATCGACGGGGTGACAATCCATGGGGACCGGGTGGCGATCATCGGCCGTCCCCTTCCCCACCACCCGCTGATCGGCCAGCCCGACCCACTGGACAACACCAGCCAAAACCCGGTTTCCTATGGAGACCTGGACGAGCTGACCTGACCAGCCGCTCTCTCACACCGAGGGTCAACCGCCCTTGGCGATCGCAGGCAGTAGTCGCGCGGTTGCTCTGTCGATCGTGTGCACACGAAACAACTCGGCGGCGGGAAGCAGTCGACGCTCGGTCGACCAGGTCAGACCGATCCCGCGGACCGCCAGGGGGTCGGCAATCTTCACGTAGTGCAGCGCGCCAGTCACCGCGTCGGGCGATCCCTCGCGCAGAGCCGGCACCATGGCAACACCGAGCCCCGCAGCCACGAAACCACGGACGGTCGGCAGGTCGTCACCCTCGAAGCCCAACGTCGGCTGGAATCCGGCCTTGGCGCACAGGTCCTCGCACAGGTGACGCAGCAAAGATGTCGGCCGCAGCATGATGAACGGTTCGGACGACACCTCAGCGAGATGGATCAGCGCTCGCCGTGCGAGCAGATGCCCTCTCGGCACTGCTAACCGCAGCGGCTCGACTGTCAGCTGTCGCCATTGCACAGTTGGGTCTATCCGCCGAACGGTCGAGATCTGGAGGTCGACCTCCGCCCGGCCCAGCACCGACGTCACCAACTCGTCGCGCACCTGCCTGAGCTCGAATTGGACGCCGGGATGATCTGCCCGGAAGCTGCTGACAAGGTCCGGCACCAGCCATGTGCCCAGCGAGAGCTCGAAGGCCAATGCCACCGTGCCGGTCTCCGGCTCGATGAGCTGATTCACGGCCGCGAGCCCATCGTCCAGCTGATGCAGCATCGCATCCGCGTGGCGCTTGAACGCCGAGCCGGCGTGGGTCATCCGCAACGTGCGGCCGGATCGGCGCAGTAGTGGGGTGCCCACCTCGGCTTCCAAACGGGCCAGGGCGCGTGACACCCCGGACTGGGTGACCCGTTCGAGTTCGCTCACTTCCGTCACCGTCACACCGTCGGCGACCTGTTGGAACCAGCGAACGGCATCGGTATCCATATCAATGACGCTAGTGCATAGATAGCATGTCATCCAGTCATTGGACGCATGGGTTGGCTCGGTGGAGACTTAATCGCATGAAACTCATCACTTCGGAACAGCCCAAAATGGAGCACCGAACCTCATTGTCCCTGCGTTGGGCCGCCGCCCGCGACGATCTCCAAGCTCGTCGTGCGGCACGCGCCTCCAGAAGGACTTTGGTGCGTGAACTGGCGAGCTACACCACCCCTGCGGAGCAGCATGAACTCGACGCGATCCTCCAGCGTGCCGACCCAGACGCGGCCGCCGAGATCCGCTCTATCATCGAGATCATCCCGCGAAACCGCGTCGCCTGACGCAGCACTAAACCTGCGGCCCGAACGGATAGGGCAGCGCGCGATTGCGTGAGGCCACCGCATCCCACCCTTCACAGCGCACCAAGACCCGAACCTCGTGTGGGTGAAGCGGTCTTTGATGCTGGCGAACTCCATCAGCCCTGGTCGGGCGCGATCTGCGCCGGTGACGTACCCCGCCCAGGTGTGTCCTCACGGATTGAGGCCCCACGCAGGGCCTCGAAGGCCCGCTGGGGACCGGTGTGAGCCGTCATTGACGAGCTGAGCCGGTCCAGGCGGCGACGTGTTTCTGCTCCAAGGGAAAAGAGGCCGGTCGCCGCCTCCCGTAGATCGTCGACGGTTGCTGAATTCGGGTCGAGTCCAACACCGAATCCCGCCGCCTCCACGGCTGCGGCGCCCGCAAACTGATCGGTCGAGAAGGGAAGGAGAAGAAGTGGGACTGCGCAGGTGAGCGCCTCGGTCACGGTGTTGTTCCCGCCGTGCGAGACGGCGAGCGCGGCTCGGCGCAGCAGTGTGACCTGCGGCAGGAAGCCGCGCACCAGCCAGGATGGCGGAACCGGGCCGAGCTCCTCCGGGCTCGTCGATCCAGTCGCAATCGCCACGCGAACGTCAAGACCCTGCAGCGCCCCGGCCACCCGCGCGAGCACGTCCCCGCGCACGGAGAGAAAGCTGCCGAAGCTGACATACACGATGGGCCTGGTGTCTTCGGCGGCCAGCCACTGCTGGACCTCGCTGTCGACGGCTTCCTC
>JBBQUB010000066.1:0-13052 GCA_038212865.1 Actinomycetales bacterium | reverse complement strand
CGCCGCCGGGTCGAGCGCCGCCGGGTCGAGCGCCGCCGGGTCGAGCCCGCCGGCCGTGACGGCCACCCGTCCGCGGTCCCGTCGTCCGGAGCCCTGCAGCGCCCAGAGGAGCGAGGACTTGCCCGAGCCGTTGCGCCCCATCAAGGCGGTCACCTCGCCGGACCGCAGCGTCAGGTCGAGGTTGCCGACGGCGACCAGGTCGCCATACCGCACCACGATCCCCTGTGCCTGCAGCGCGGGCGCGCCTGTTTCGCCCCTCGGCCGGCGGCCGGTTTGGCGCGGGGTGGAGCTGCTCAGCCGATCCCGCAGGGCCGCCACCTGTCGCCGGGCGTCGCGTACGGACAACGGCAGCGGCGCCCACCCGGCCAGTCGACCGAGCTCGACGACGGGAGGTGCGACCGACGAGGTGACCATCAGCTCGGCGGGCACCCCGGACTCGACGCGGCCGTCAGGACTGATGTGGACCAACCGGTCGGCATACTGCAGGACGCGTTCGATGCGGTGCTCGGCGAGCAGCACCGTGACGCCGAGGTCGTGCACCAGCCGGGTGATGGCTGCGAGAACTTCCTCGGCCGCAGTCGGATCCAGAGCCGACGTGGGCTCGTCGAGGACCAGCACCCGGGGGTGGGTCGTGAGCACCGAACCGATGGCGACCCGTTGCTGCTGACCGCCGGACAGGTCTCGCAACGGGCGGTGTCGCAGGTCGGCCAGGCCCAGCAGGTCCAGCGTCTCCTCGACCCGCTTGCGCATCACCTCCGGGGCGAGAGCCAGCTGCTCCATGCCGTAGGCGAGCTCCTCCTCGACCGTGTCGGTGACAAAACCGGCGAGAGGGTTCTGGCCCACCACGCCCACGATGTCGGCCAGATCCCGTGGCCGGTGCTCGCGGGTGTCGCGGCCCAGCACGCGAACAGAGCCCTGGAGGGTGCCGCCGGTGAAGTGGGGGACCAGCCCGTTGACCGCACCGAGCAGTGTCGACTTGCCGGAACCGGTAGGTCCGACCACGAGGCACAGCTCGCCCTCGTCGACCGCGAGGTCCACCGCCGTCAGCACTGGGCGCTGTGCGCTCGGATAGGTGAGGCTCACCCGCTCGAAGACGATGGCTGCGCTCACGTGGGCCTCCCCTCGTGGGATCGCTGCGGGCTGGCCGCTGCTAGCGGCACCTGCCCAGGCGCCGGCACCGGGGCGGGCGGGGAGGTGTTCTGTGGCACCGGGGAGACGATGGCGGCCAGGCCGGCGGTGAGTATGCCGGCCGTCGCCAGGAGCGGCAGCTTCGGTATGGCGAGTGGTTGGAGCGGCGCGGACAGTGCGCTGGGATCGGTGTGACCCACCAGCAGCATCCCGATGACCGCGGCCAGGCCGCAGGCGACCGTTGCCCATTCCGGTGACCGCCAGGGGTCAGGCCGATAGGTGCTCCGCCGAACGTGTTGCCCGCCGACCCACAGCCCAGCCGCGATGAGCACGAGCCCGGTGAGCAGCGCAGGGACACCGAGCACTGTGGCGGACGGCGCGCCCAGCAGGCCATACGTGCCGATACACACCGCCATCAAGCCGGTGAGCACCAGCGTGCCGGTGGTGCGGCGGATACCGGGTGAGGCATGGGCACTACGCCCATAGCCGCGAGAGTCCATGGCGGCGGCCAGCAGGATCGAGCGGTCGAGGGCATCCTGCAGTACCGGCAGGGCGATGCGGCCGAGCGCCCGGAGGCCACGAACGGCGTCGCCGCGCAGCCGGCGTGCACGGCGTACCCGCTGCACGCTGTCGGCCAGCTGCGGCGCAACGGTGAGCGAGACGACGACCGCCACCCCGATCTCGTGCAGGGCCCCGGGCAAGGCACGCAGCAGGCGTTTAGGGTTGGCCAGGGCGTTGGCAGCACCGATGCACGCGATCAGCGTGGCCAGCCGCAGCCCCTCGAAGAGGGCGCCGAGCAGGCCCTCGAGATAGACGGTGCCACCGATCTGGATGCCGGCCGCCCAGTCGGGCAGCGGAATCTCGGGCAAACGCAGCAGAACGTGGTCGCCATACTTGAATCCGACGGCGATGTGCAGCAGCACCCGCAGCACGATGATCACCGCACCGAGCATGACGTAGAGCCGGTATGCGCGGGCCCACGGCGCGTCGCTCCTGCGCGCGACGACCACCAGGGATACGACGGCCAGCACCATGGCGAGCAGCAGGGGGTTGGTCGTCCGGCTCGCGGCAACCGCGAGGCTGAGGGCCCAGAGCCACCATGCGCCCGGATGCAGTCCGCGCGGCAACCGACGGGTGTGCTCTCGTACCGAGGGTCGGGTTGGGGACCCCTGTCTGCGGGATCCCCAACTGGTCACTGTCGATGTCATCGCCGCCTACTTCGCACTCAGTAGCTCACGTGACGACGGCGCCAGGCCAGGTATGCCGCGCCGGCACTGAGCGGAACGACCAGCCCTATCCCGAGTGCGAGACCAGCCAGTCCGCCTCGGCCGTCGGGCGGGAGGTCACTGGTTGTCGATGCCGGAGCCGGGGAGCTCATGGTGGCCAACGAATCGCTCACGGTGACGCTGGGTGGTTTGCCATTTCCGAAGGACCAGCCGTCCACGCTGCCGGGCTCGGGGTCATGCGAAGCGGCGCCCTTGCTGGCATAGCTCCAGGAGCCGCCCGGCTGGGCATGCCAGTACGACCAGTAGGCGTCGGCCGGGCCGTTGTTGCAGGGGTCCGGCCTGGCGTCGATCGTGCAGACGAAACCGGGCAGCCGCGGCATGAACGTGTAGGCGTGCCCAGACTTCTTCAGTGCGTCGAGGCCGGTCGCGGGATCGCCGGTGGCGCAGCCGAGCGAGGAGCCCCCGGTCGGGCCCTGGTCGACGACGACCGTGACGCCACGTGCCTGTTCGCACGCGGCCGCCTGCGCTGAGGGAGCAAGCGAGAATGCGCCCGCACCAGTCGCCGCGAGCGCGACGGCCAGTGCGAGCATCCGCGCTGCTCCTGTCCTCATGTGCTCGTGGCGGTCTGGGAGCAGGCCAGTGCTTTCGGCGTGATCGGCGATGGCCCGATCGTCAGGAAGGACGAGCCGGCGAAGGCGTCCAGGGCCTGTGCGGTCGCATAGACGTTGCTCTTCTTGTCGCCACTGGCGGGCTTGATGGCCAGGCCGCCGTCCGAGCTCTGCACCGACGCCAGGTAGTCCGCAACAGTCGTCGTGCTCTCGCCGGCCGCGATGAGCCCGAGTGCGGCGTATGCCGTGCTGTTCACGTTGCCGACAGCCGGCTTCGCTGGGTCAACCGCGCTGTCTGTAAAGGATCCGTCCGCTCGCTGGTGCGCCTTCAGCCATGCCCTGGCCTGCGTGGCCGGGCAGTCGGCTCCGGCTGCAACCAGCGCCTGGAGCGCCAGCCCCGTCGCATCCGGGCTGGGGGAGCACTTCACGCCTGCCTTGGGGAACGCGTCGGGGAACCCGCCGTCGGTGCACTGGGCGGTCAGGAGGAAGTCGACCGCGGCCTGCGGGGCCCCTTCGGGGGTGCCGCGCTCCAGAGCCAGGATGCCGAAGGACTGACCCAACGGGTTGGAGTAGTCGCCGAACTTGCTGTCGTCGCTGAACCGGCCATCTGCCTTCATCAGCGCTCGCAGCTCGCCGATCAGGTCGAGACCACCGAAGGCGGACGGGTTCTTGCCAGCGACCTTTGCCACCAGGGCGAGCTTGCCGGTTGGCCCCGCGTAGTTGGCCCCGACCTTCTCTCCCGAGGCTGGGTCGCCGTGCACGTATGCCGCCGCATGCATATCCAGGTAGGTCAGCACCGTGGCGAGCACTGCCGGCTGGCCACTGGTCGCGGCGAGACCCAGCGCGACGTCCGCCGTCTGGCCCAGGTCCGGGCCGAACTTACCCACGACGTGGTCGCCGTCCTTGAGCGCGCTGACGACGTAGGCAGCAGCGTGTTGGGCGTTCGGGCTGCTGGTTGTGGTGGTCGGGCTGGGGGTGGTGACCGAGCTCGGTGTGGCGTCGGCGGAGCAACCGGCAGAGAGCAGCGCGAGCGTCACGGTCATCGCAATACCTGCGCTGACCCGACCTCGCGGGGAGTGCTGGGGGGACATGGGTGCCTCTCAGGAGAGCGGTCCGCGACGGGACCCGGCGCTCCCCTGGCGCAAGAACGCCCTCGCACCGCGCGACTGCGCGGGCGAGGGCGTGCTCGGACCGTGGTGATCCGGGCTCCGCCCCGTAGACCTCGACGGTACGAAGGAGCCGCTCGCGATCCCCAGGTTTTCCGGCTCGCCGCCTCGGAAGGCGGCCTACGGTTGCGGGTCAGCGCCGGATTTGGACCGGCTTTCCCTGGGTCACGCGTGTGGATGGTACGGCTCCCACAGTAGCGGATCGCTCAGGCTTTCAGGCCGTGTGCCGTGGCTTGAACGGGAGCACGACGTCTTGGGCACGGCGGGTTAGCGGCAGGCCGGCCAGGTGCGCAGCAAACCAAGCGCCGAACTTCTCGGCTGTGGCCGGCCTGAGGTGCAGATAGCCCTGGACTGCGTTCACCACGATGACAAGTTGTTCGTCGCCGACAGTACTTCCTGGTCCGGCGACCATCACGACCCTGGCGCAGCGCCCGAAATGGGGTTCTTTGGGCAAATGTCGAGCCGTCCAGCAAGGTCACAAACAGTCGAAATCCTTTTGGGGACAATAGTTTAGATGGAGCGGGCGACGAGAATCGAACTCGCGTAGTCAGTTTGGAAGACTGGGGCTCTACCATTGAGCTACGCCCGCGCACAGCGCCCGTTGTGTCATCGGACGGGGCTGCGAAGCGTTAGCCTAATGCCCGCTGTCCTGCATTTCGACATCCGGCCCCCTGCAACTGGCCGATGGGCACGATGTGGGCAGTAGCGGGCTGTGGCGCAGCTTGGTAGCGCGCTTCGTTTGGGACGAAGATGTCGCAGGTTCAAATCCTGTCAGCCCGACCAGTGTGCTTGCGCGTCTGAAGCCAGCTGTCCGCGGGTGGCGGCGGGCATCATCAACGCTCAGAGCGTTGGCTCGCCATCCGCGTGCCTGCTGCGGGACGACGTCGAGCTCCGTCCAGCCCCGGGCGGCAACTGCTGACGGCGCCACGCCCCATGGGTCCTCGTCCATGGATGCCACTGGTGCCACTTTCCGAGTGCCGTGCCGCCGATCCCTCACCGAACCACAACCAACTCCTTGTCGGGCGATCCAGAGGTGGTCCGGTAGCGTCGCGGCATGCGCACCCTCCCGGCCGGCTGGGCGACCGACCTCGCCATCCTCGAACACTCCGGCTCGACCGTCGAGGACCACGGTGACCATCTGGTTGTCCGCACGCCGAACAACCCCGACTTCCATTGGGGTCATTGCTTGTTCGTCACGGATAAGGACGATGTAGGGGATGCCGGAAGGTGGGTGGAGACGTTCCAGTCGGCCTTTGCGGAGGCTGCCTGGGTCGCCATCGGTCTGGCCCGGATGCCCGACGAGCAGGCCGCCTGGGTCGAGCGGGGGCTCGATCTGGAGCTCGACGACGTGCTCACGACCAGCACCCTGCCCCGGCAGATGCCGCTTCCCGAGGGATACACGGTGCGCCGCCTCAGTGGCGAGGACTGGGCGCAGTCCGTGGACCGGTCCGTGGCTGAGAACGATCGAACCGATGAGCAGGATCCAGCCTCCTTCGAGCGATTCGCGCAGGGGCAGGTTCGGGCGCGACGTGCGCTCTCCGAGCGGGGCATCGGGGCCTCCTTCGGCGCGTTCGCGGACGGCATACTCGTCTCCGAGCTGGGGATCGTCAGGTGCGGTAGGAGGGCGCGCTACCAGAGCGTCGGCACCGACGACGAGCACCGGCGGCGCGGGTTGGCCTCGCATCTCCTTGGCGTTGCCGCGCGGTGGAGCGCCGATCACGGCTGCAACCGTTGGGTGATCGTCACTGAGGCAACCAACCCGGCCGGACGCGTCTATCGCAGCCTTGGGTTCGTGCCAGACATCGGCAACGTACAGGCATACCGCAAGCCGCCCCGCTGAGCGGACTAGCGACTCAGCTCGTCAACCGCCGGCGTTTCGCAACATGAAGTCCCGGTCGGGGTCACGACCCATGGTCGGGTCTGGAGGCGGTTCCGTCTCCTGGGTGGCGACCATGTCCTCCGACCGGATGCGCTCAGGCAGCTTCCGGTAGCGCGAGGACGGCGTCGACTTGCCCTTCGAGGACGGCGTCGACTTGCCCTTGTCAGTGGTACTCGTTGGCTCAACCATGATCGTCACCTCATGGACAGTGTCCAGCGAATGCGGCCTCGGACCAAATACGCTGGGCGGGCGTCTAGAGATGGGACCACGATGAGAAGAGTCATCCTGATGATGTCGCTCTCCCTTGACGGCTTCTTCGAGGGACCGGCCCATGAGCTCGACTGGCACCTCGTCGACGATGAGCTGCACGGCCATTTCAACGAGCAGCTGCGCCCGATGGGCGCTTTCCTGCACGGACGTGTCACTTATGAGCTCATGGCCGAATTCTGGCCGACGGCTGACCAGGACCCCTCGAGCACCGGGCCCATGGTCGAGTTCTCCCGCATCTGGCGGGACATGCCCAAGATCGTGTACTCCAGGACCCTGGAAGCGGCCGACTCGAACACCACGATTGTGCGGGACGTCATCGCGGAGGAGGTCATGGCGCTCAAGTCACAACCTGGCGGGGACCTCGCGCTCGGCGGGGCCAACCTCGCTGCGACCTTCATGGCTCTGGACCTGATCGACGAGTACCGGCTCTATGTCCACCCCGTCGTCATTGGTCGGGGCAAGTCCCTGTTCCAGGCATCAGATACCAAGATCGATCTCCGGCTGGTCGAGACGCGGACCTTCCGCAGCGGGGTCGTTCTCCTGCGCTACGCGCGCCCTGACACGCAGTAGGGGACCGAGGGGCAGTGCCTCGCACTCACCTGTTGGGCAGTCACCCGAAGGGCAGTCACGTGGAGCTGAAAGGCCGCGCAGCTGGTCTGCCGAAGTAGTAGCCCTGCCCGAGTCCCCATCCCTGCGCACGAAGGATGTCGGCTTGCATCCCCGTCTCGATCCCTTCCGCGATGCCCGTCAGGTGCAGACCGTTGACCAGCCCGCTCAGTCCCTTGGCCAGCGCGTTGGCCTGGCTCTCACCAGTGGTGAGGTCATGCACGAATCGCAGATCGAGCTTGACCCCGGTCACCGGCAGGTCACGTAGCACGGAGATGGAGGAGTACCCGGTCCCGAAGTCGTCGAGGTGGATGCCGACGCCCAGCTTGCCCAGGAACGCGAGGGCATCTAAGGCAGAGGCCACCAGGCCCAGAGCGGCAGTCTCGGTGACCTCGATCACGATCCGATCCGGGTCGACGCCGTGCCGCTCGAGAGTCTCGATGACGCCGCTGAGCCAGTCTGGCGCCGCGAGCTGCACGGCCGAGACGTTGACGCTGATCCCGCCGGGAAGGTCCGGGCGCTCGGCGAGCAGGGCGCAGACCTGGTTCAGGACCTCGGCGCCGATGGAGGTGATGAGCCCGGTGTCCTCGGCGACGTCGAGGAAGTCTGCGGGGCCGAGCAGACCGCGGATGGGGTGCATCCAGCGCACCAGTGCCTCGTGACCCACCACATGCCCGTCGGCGAGCGCGACGATCGGCTGGTAGTGCACCACAAACTCCCCTCGCGTGATCGCGTCGCGCAGCTGATCCTCGACGGTGAGCCTGGCCAGCGCCTGGGCGTGCATTGCGTCGTCGAAGAACTGCCAACGCGCCCGCCCGGCAGCCTTGGCCCGCGACAGCGCAGAGTCGGCGTCCCGCAGCAGGTTCTCGGGCGTCGATGTCGAGGTTGACACGGCAATACCGATCGAGGCGGTCGGGACGATCCGGTGACCCTGCACCAACAGGTCGACAGCGATTGAGGCCGACACCCGCTCAGCACAGCGCTCCACATCCAGGATGTCCCCGTCGCCCTGGACCAGAATGACGAACGTGTTCCCACCGAAGCGTCCGAGACGGTCGCCCGGGTTCAGCACCGCCACGATCCGGTCCGCCACGCAGGTCATCACCTCGTCCCCGGCGCCGTGGCCCAAAGAGTCGTTCACCACATTGAAGTGATCCAGATCCACGAGCAGTGCCCCCACGGAAGTACCCGCATGCGTGGCGGTGCGCAGATCGGCTTCGAGGGAGTCCATGATCCAGGCCCTGTTGTGCAACCCGGTCAGCGGGTCGTGGAAGGCGTGGTAGGCCAGCGCCTCCTGAGCCTCGTGCTCTGCGGTGATGTCCTCCACCTGGGACATCAGCAAGTTGGGTTGGCCGTCCCCGCCGGGGATCGGCACCATCATCAACCGGACCCAGATGGTGGCGCCGTCGGCCCGCACCAGGCGGCTCTTCGTGGCGATCTTGTCGGCCGTACCGGCGAGGGCCTTGGCACGGTTCTGGAGAGTGTTCTCGATATCGTCGGGATGGATAAAGTCCTTGAGCCCGTGTGCCAGGATCCATGCTTCGTCGTACCCGAGGATGTCGCACAGCGAGCGGTTGACGACCCGGCAGGAACCGTTCAGGTCGGCCAGGGCGATACCGAATGAGGCGGATGCCATGACGTTATGGACCAGGTCCTCCGCCGCGGTCAGGTTCCGGGCGTTCTGGGCTGCTTGCTTCTGCTCGGTCACGTCGCGGGCGATCGTGGAGATGCCGACGATCGCGTCGTCCGGGTCTCGGATGGGTGACATGCTGATGGAGACGGTGATCGGCGTTCCGTCCTTTCGGACGCGGGTGGTCTCGGCGCGCTCGACATGCCCCCCAGCCCGGATCATGGCAAGTATGGCGTTCATCTTGCTGGGCTGGCCTCCCGGAAGGAGGAGGCGGCCAGGCTGGCCGATGATCTCCTCGGCGCCGTAGCCGTACATCCTCTCGGCGGCCGGGTTCCAGCTCGTGATGGTGCCCTCGAGGGTCGCACCGATGATGGCATCTTCGGAGTTCTCGACGATCGCCGCCATCCGCTGGGCGGCTTCGAACGCAGCCTTCTGCTCGGTTACGTCGCGGACGATCGCGCATAGGCCGACTACCGTGCCGTCGTCAGCGAGGATCGCAGAGACGGTTTGCAAGACTGGGAACACCGTTCCGTCCTTGCGGATACGGATGGTTACCAGGTTCTCGGGGGGCCGGCCCGGCATGACATTGGCCACGACCGTACTGGGGTCTGGGGACAGACCCTCGGGGCTCAGGTGTCTGACGGACTTCCCGATCATCTCCTCGCTGCCATATCCGAACATCCTGCCGGCAGCCGGGTTGAAGCTCGTAATGATGCCGTCCAGCGTGGTGCTGATGATGGCCTCCCCGCTGAGCTCGACGACGGCCCCCAGCCAGTCTGCTCGGAGGCGACCTTGTGCTTCCTGGGTGCGGGCGGCCGCGTTGTTGCCTGCGGTCGCGTCAGCCTCCGGAGTGCTCACCACACCGTTTCCCTCGGTGCCGATGTGGGCCAATGCGTCCCCCTTGCGCAGGTCAGGCGCGCGTCTTGCGCTCAGGCGGCCGTTCTGCGAGACACGGCCCTCCGGCACGGTACTCCACATCGCCCGCCCCAGAGGGCATTCCGGCTCCTGCTCGCTGCCGTTCGGAGCAGGGCCGCGCAGCCGATAGCATGGGTTGGCGTCCCGGCTTGGTTGCCGAGCCTTTGCGCTGTCTATTTTGCCCCCCACGATCTTGGAGTGCCACGTAGTGAAGAGTGCCGTTGAGACCCTCAACCCGACCCGGGTCAAGCTGACTGTCGAGGTCCCTTACGAAGAGCTCAAACCGAGCCTCGACGCGGCCTACAAGACGATCGGCTCGCAGATCAACGTTCCCGGATTCCGCGCCGGCAAGGTCCCTGCCCGAATCATCGACCAACGTGTTGGCCGCGGGACGGTGCTGCAGGAGGCTGTCAACGAGGCGCTTCCGCACTTCTATGGCCAGGCCGTCGAAGAGAACAAGATCCGCCCCCTCGGCAAGCCCGAGGTTGACGTGACCGAGGTTCCGGCCGGGGAGGGCCAGGACCTGAAGTTCACGATCGAGGTCGATATCCGCCCCGAGGTGGAACTGCCTGACTATGACGGCATCGAGGTCGAGGTCGACGCTGTTGACGGTGAGTCAACTGCGGCCGAGGTCGAGCAGCGGATGACCGCTCTGCGTCAGCGGTTCGGCACCTTGACCGGTGTCGAGAGGGTCGCCGCCACCGGTGACTTCGTGTCCATGGACCTCACCGCGTCGATCGGTGACGATGAGATCGACACGGCTAAGGGGATCTCCTACGAGGTCGGTTCCGGCAACATGATCGACGGTCTGGACGACACGCTCGTCGGGATGTCCGCCGAGGAGACCAAGACCTTCACGGCCCCGCTGGCTGGAGGCGACCGCGAGGGCCAGGACGCTGAGGTCACCGTGACCGTCCAGTCGGTCAAGGAACGGGTCCTGCCCGAGCTGAACGACGAGTTCGCCGAGCTGGCTTCGGAGTTCGAAACCATGGAGGAGCTCCAGGCAGACATCCAGTCACAGGCCGAGCGGGCCAAGAAGTTCGAGCAGGGAGTCCAGGCCCGGGACAAGGTCCTTGAGCACCTGCTGGCCAACACCGAGATTCCCGTCCCCGACGCCCTCATCGAGGCCGAGGTCAACGAGCACCTCGAGGGTGAGAGCCGCCTCGAGGATGATGAGCACCGTGCAGAGGTCGACGAGAACACCCGGCGGGCCATGCGCGCCCAGTTCCTGCTCGACGCGATCGCCGAGAAGGAGAAGGTCAGCGTCGGCCAGGCCGAGCTGATCGAATACCTGGTGATGTCGGCCCAGCAGTACGGCATGGAACCCAACGAGTTTGCCAAGACCGTCGAGGAGGGCGGCCAGATCTCAGCGATGGTCGCTGAGGTCGCCCGTCGAAAGGCACTGGCGGCCGTGCTCGACAAGGCCAAGATCGTGGACACTGCGGGCACCGAGATCGACCTGAACGACCTCAAGCTCGACGGCGACGCGCTCGGTTACGACGAGGGCCACGACCACGAGGGTCACGACCACGAGGGTCACGACCACGAGGGCCACGACCACGCCGGTCACGGCGAGGATGACGACCACGCATAAGTTGGACTGCAGGTCCTGACCTCGGTATGGCGCGGCTGGGACTCCAGCCGCGCCATACTTCTGTCCGCAGGCTGGGTGGCCGCACGCCGGCTCGTTAAGGGGTGGACGGTCCAGGGTTGTGAGGGGGCTTGTGCGCTGACGGCGAACACCGTCATTTCTTGGACTTACGCGGCGGGGTCGGGCGTTAGTGTCATCGACAGGTCGACAGGGCCAGGGGTCCGAGATCGAGCCAGACAGATCGAGACAGAGCGATCGAGACAGATGGAGACATGGTGAGCCAGAGCAACGAGATCGTCGCAGCCGCCAACGGACAGATGGCCGGCCTTGACGACCACATCTACAACCGCCTGCTCAAGGAGCGGATCATCTTCCTGGGCTCCGAGGTGCGCGATGACAACGCCAACGTCATCTGCGCCCAGCTGCTGCTCCTGACCGCGGAGGACCCAGAGAAGGACATCTGGCTCTACATCAACTCGCCCGGCGGTTCGGTGACGGCCGGCATGGCCATCTTCGACACCATGCAGTGGGTTCCCAACGACGTGGCCACGGTTGCGATGGGTCTGGCCGCGAGCATGGGCCAGTTCCTGCTCAGCGCCGGCGCCCCCGGCAAGCGCTACGCCACGCCGCATGCCCGCGTGATGATGCACCAGCCCTCGGGTGGCATCGGTGGCACGGCCTCGGACATCAAGATCCAGGCTCAGCAGATGCTGCACATCAAGAAGCAGATGTCAGAGCTCATCGCTGGGCACACCGGCCAGACCATCGAGCAGATCGAGGCCGACTCCGACCGCGACCGCTGGTTCACCGCCGAGGAGGCCCAGGCCTACGGCTTCGTCGACCACGTCTACACCCATGCCGGCCAGGCCCCCGGTGGCGCCGGCACCGGCGCCTGACCCACCCGCCATACATCTCATGTTTGGAGCATTGATGATCAACAGCCCGTATGGCGGCCTGCAGGTCCCAGCGCCTTCCAGCCGCTACATCCTGCCGCAGTTCGAGGAGCGCACGTCCTATGGGATGAAGCGCACCGACCCCTACACCAAGCTGTTCGAGGACCGCATCATCTTCCTCGGCGTGCAGGTCGACGACGCGTCCGCCGATGACGTCATTGCCCAGCTGCTGGTGCTGGAGAGCCAGGACCCCGATCGCGACATCCTGATGTACATCAACTCTCCCGGTGGCTCCTTCACCGCGATGACAGCGATCTACGACACCATGCAATACCTGCGCCCTGACATCCAGACGTTCGTCATCGGCCAGGCTGCGTCGGCGGCTGCCGTGCTGCTGGGCGCAGGGGCTCCCGGCAAGCGCTTTGCCCTGCCGAACGCCCGGATTCTGATCCACCAGCCCGCGATGGAAGGCCTCGGGGGCATGGCCAGCGACCTGGAGATTCAGGCCAACGAGGTGCTACGCATGCGCACCTGGCTCGAGGAGACCCTGGCCCGGCACACCGGCCGCACCGTGGAGCAGATTGAGAAGGACATCGAGCGGGACAAGATTCTCTCTGCTGCCCAAGCCAAGGAGTACGGTCTGATCGACGAGGTGCTGGTCAGCCGCAAGGCCTCAACCGACTCCTGAGCGCGGCGTCGCGATGTCCGTGTGGTGATCGCTGTTCGCTTTGCGCGCAACGCTTGTCTGCGCAGAGCGGAACGCTTGTCCGCTCTGCGCGGAACAACCGTGACGACGACGCGACACCGGCGTTCAATAGGGGGGTCGACCTCCGCCAGCAGGTAGCGTCGGCGTAGAAGTACGGCCGGTGATGTCCTCATCGCCAGCGGCTTGAGCAGGACCGACCGGAAGGATCGCCTCGTGGCACGCATAGGAGACGGCGGCGACCTCTTGAAATGCTCTTTCTGCGGCAAGAGCCAGAAGCAGGTCAAGAAGCTCATTGCCGGGCCCGGGGTCTACATCTGCGACGAGTGCATCGACCTCTGCAACGAGATCATCGAGGAAGAGCTCGCCGAGACCTCCGACCTCGGGCTAGACGAGCTGCCCAAGCCGCGCGAGATCTTCGACTTCCTGGAGCAGTT
>JBBQUB010000065.1:0-13078 GCA_038212865.1 Actinomycetales bacterium | reverse complement strand
GACGACCTCCTGCACGTGGCCATGATCGACGCGATGGGGCGTGGGTTGAGCGCCGCGCTGCTGGCAACCCTGGCCGTCGGCGCCTATCGGCATGCCCGGCGCTTCGACTTCGAGAAGCACCGGCGTGGCGACGCGGAGTTCGGCCTGCCACGGCTGAAAGGCCTCATCGAGCGTGGCGGCATCGCCGACGAGCCGGTCCAGGAGACGGTGCGCATCCTCTCCCAGGCACTGATGCGCGAACGTGGCGGCGTGACCAGTGACGACGCGACCCTGCTTCTGGTCGAATGGCACGGCGGAACGGCCGACCACCTCAGCCCCCTTGTCGAACGCCGTTCAACGAGTCGCTAGAGCCAGCGTGAGGAACGCCGGCAACCGATGGACAGGTATGCCGTCGCGTCGCCGGGTGTCGGACATCGGGTCGCCGGCGCCAGACGTCAGCCCATCAGCGAGCGCAGGCCGGGCAGCACATCGGTGGCAAAGGAGCTGAGGAACCGGGACTGGTCGTGGCCGGGTCCGTGAAAGACCAGGTGGTTGAAGCCGAGGTCGAGGTAGGGCCTGATCTGGGCGAGCGCAGCCTCGGGATCGGACGCCACGATCCAGCGGCTCGCCACCTGCTCGATCGAGAGGGCGTCGCTGGCCGCCTCCATCTGCGTCGGGTCGCTCACGCCGTGCTTCTGCTCGGCCGTCAATGACAAGGGTGCCCAGAACCGGGTGTTCTCCAGGGCGAGCCGAGGGTCCTGGTCGTAGGACAGCTTGATCTCGATCATCTTGTCGATCGACCCGGCGGCGCGTCCCGCCTTGGACAGTCCTTCCTCGACCGCGGGAATGAGCTCGTCGCGGTACAGCTCCGGACCCTTGCCCGAGGTGCAGATGAACCCGTCCCCGGAGCGCCCGGCATACCTGGCCACGACCGGACCCCCGGCGGCGACGTAGATGGGCACCGGCCGGTCCGGTCGGTCATACACGGTCGCGTCGTGGGTCTGGTAGAAGTCACCCTCGAACGTCACCCGTTCGCCGGCCCACAGCTCGCGCATCAACGCAACTGCCTCACGCATGCGGGCGAAGCGCTCCTTGAACGGCGGCCAGTCCAGTCCGGACACGGCGACCTCGTTCAGCGCCTCGCCCGTGCCGACGCCCAGCATGATGCGATCTGGGTACAGGCAGGCCAGGGTGCCGAAGGCCTGCGCGACGACGGCCGGGTTGTAGCGAAAGGTCGGCGTCATCACCGACGTGCCCAGTAGTACGCGCTCGGTGCGCTCGCCGACAGCGGCCAGCCACGCCAGCGAGAACGGAGCATGGCCGCCGGTATGCCGCCAGGGCTGGAAGTGGTCAGAGATCAGCACGCTGTCCAGGCCTACCTGCTCGGCCTGGACAGCGAACTCGACGAGCTGCCGAGGGTTGAACTGCTCGGCCGAGGCCTTGTAACCGATCCGTGGAGTCATGGTGACTAGTTTCGCGTATCTGGTCGGTGAGGACGTGCGCGGGCCGTCGCGATCGCGCGACGTGCGGCACCGCAGTTCGGGGGGCGATGGATCCGGGCGCCATGGATCAAGCGTCCCAGCCGCAGACTGGAGCGAAGCCGTCAAACGGGCAAACGTTCCCTCGGGATGCTTGGGTCATGCGTTGACATAGCCGACTGAGGGCATGTTTGCCTGTTTGGCCGCAGGCCTGATGATGGCTCGACCGCACGCGTCACCGTCCACCCGGTGGCGACCTTCGGGCTAGGCTGCTACGCGATGTCTGAGGATCTTCGTCTGCGACCCGCGGTTCGCGCTCTCGTCATGGATCGCGACCGGCGCGTTCTGTTGGTGCACTTCCACCTCGAGGATCCCCAACTGCCGACCGGGCTGTGGGCCTGCCCCGGTGGTGGTGTTAACCCGGGGGAGACGCACGCCGAGGCTCTGCAGCGCGAGCTGCGCGAGGAGATCGGCCTCGTGCTCGAGGCTTCTGAGATCGGCGAGCCGATCTGGTTCAAGGAGCACCAGTTCCCAATGGTCGGCTGGGACGGTCAAGCCGACACCTTCTACGTGGTCGAGGTGGACTCATTCGAGCCCGCACCGCACTTCAGCCCGGCCAAGCTACGGGCCGAGCACCTCGACCAGGTGCGGTGGTGGACGGGGCCAGAGCTTCAGGAAGGGCAACGCCGTCAGGACAGCGGTGATCGGACCCACCCCGACTTCGTCACCCTCTCGCCGCGGTCGCTCTGCCACCTGTTCGAGGACCTGTTAGCCCAGGGTCGCCCACGCGAGCCTCTCTGGCTTGATCCGCTTGGACGCAGAATCAACTGACATCGACGAGGGCCTCGCGTCACACGGTGGCCAAGGACGTGAAGGATCGGGACTGGTCGTGACCCCGCCCATGGAAGACCAGAGGGTTGAAGCCGAGGTCGACATACGGCTTGATCTCAGTTGTGCTGCTGGTCAGTACTTGTGGAAGTAGGTGGCCAGCGCGGAGCGGGTGCTGTATCCCGGGCAGGTCAGGTCGTAGTCCATTGCCCGCGTGGTCCACTGGGCGAGAACCGCACGCCCACCCTGGAAGGAAGGGCCGGTGCACCGGGTCTGCGCGACCGCTTTGGTCCTCGGTCCCGCAGTGCGCCACTCAGGCAGCCCGTAGCGTGCGGTACCAACCACGCCGTTCCACAGGTATGGCGTCGAGTACACCCCCACCCTGAGGCCGGCCGCGCGATAGCCGCGCAGCACCCCGTCCAGGACCGCCTTGTTGGCGACCTTGTTCTTTGACCACGGAGCGACGCGGTAGGACTCCACGTCCACCCACACGATGGGCGAGACCAGACCGGCTGAGCGCATCGAGGCGACATTGAACCGGGCCTGCGCAAAACCGGTGTTGGCCAGCTTGGCCACCGAGGTGGTGCCCTTGTAGGGACCCGTGAGCCCGTAGGTGGCTAACTGGGTGGGCGTTGGGTAAGTCGTCAGGGAGTAGGCCGAGGTGTAGACGTGATGCGCCTTGGCCCAGTCCGTCTGCATGGTCAGGCAGGGGTTGGGATAGAAACCGGGGCCGTTCGTCAGACCGATCACGATGAACGTGGCCGAAGCGGGAGGCATCGCCTTCCCCTGGGTGCGACGGGAGGGGATCCCGAGGCCCTTCGGACACTGCGGCCATGAGACGTCGTTGCCCAACAGCGGGGGCACCGTGGGCGCTGGCTTGAGGGTGGCCCAGGTGATCGGGTCCACGATGCCGGTAGCACTCAAGCGGTGAGCGCGCTGCCAGATCTTGACCGCCTCGGCGGTCAAGGGTCCGTAGACGCCGTCGGGGGTTGCACCGACCGCCCGCTGAATGATCACCACCGTTGAGCCGCGAGAGCCGATGGTTGCCACGACGGTGGTAGCGGCCGAGGCCGCCGGGGCGCCGGAGATGGTCGCGGCGGCCAGCGGCAGGAGTCCGGCGGAGAGGATCGCCACGATGGCGACGAGCCGCGAGGACGGTCGAATGGTCACGTCATGTCCTTCCAGAGATGCCAGGCCCCACGCACGATTCCGATGCTTCGTGGCGTGTCTGCACTCTGACAGAAACAGGCGCGCAAGCGTGGGACTTTGCCCCCAATGCACCGCGGGTTCCGCCTAGGCTTCCCTTGGTTTCCCTTGGTTTCCGCCTCGGTTCAGCGTGTTTGGCCGCGGAGGGCGAGAGATTCGAACTCTCGGTGGGTTTAACCCCACAGCGGTTTTCAAGACCGCCGCACTAGGCCACTATGCGAGCCCTCCCACCTGCACGTACACCGGAATGTCCGTTTCCGATCCCGACTCTCAGGACACGAATGGGACACTGGGACCCGAAAAGGCCTCGATCTGGTGCGTGCAGAGCCCCACCAGTGTCCCAGACGGATAAAATACCTCAGTACGGGGAAGGAGTGAGCGGCTCTGCCGGCCCTGACTTCGGCGATGACCGCCTGGTACTCGTTGCCGGAACCTGTTCTCCAGGACTTCCAGTTGAAGCGCCGCTGGGTGCGTGACGGTTTAGTCGCTCCTGGACTCCTTGGCGGCCTTCGCGTGGGACAGCTTGTGCTTCCGGGCCTTGTCAGGGTGATGCCGGGCCTCACGCTCGGAGGACCCATCTGCGCGTTCGTGCGAAGTGTCTGGCACCACCACGGCAGGGGGCGTGTGCGCCGGGAAGAGTGCCACGATCGCCGATGGGTAGGCCGAAGCCGCGGAGACAACCGTCACCACGGGTCGGGCTGCAGCCGGCGCTGAGGGCACTTTCAGCACGGCTGACACGGCAGTCACACCCTGGTTGCGTACACCCGCCTGGGTTAGGGCGGGTACCGCCGCGGAGACAACCCTCATCACAAGTCGGGCGGCAGCCGGCGCTGAGGGCACTTTCAGCACGGCTGACACGGCAGCCACACCCTGGTTGCGTACCCCAGCCCGGGTTCGGGCGGGTACCGCCGCGGCTGTCACGACATACCCACCGTTGGACTGGTCGGTAGTGTCTCCGCCCGCGGCATTGAGCGAGGGGGCGCCGGAGGAGGTGTCTTCGGGGGGGATGGTGATTGGCAGCGGTGCTTTCGCGCCGAACCAGGAGAAGGGGGAGGTGCTGGTCGTCTGCGGCACCGCCATGATGCGCCCGCCGATGTGACCGGACGAGTCGAGGGCCACACCCAGCTGGGACACCCCGATGACGGCGCCGCTAAGGACAGTAACCGTGCCCAAGGCCGCCACGGCGAACGCGGATGGCGAGCTGGCTCTCGGTCGGGGCGGTACGACGAGCTCCTGAAACGACCTTGGTCGGCCCATCAAGGCCCTTATCTGCATAAAGGAGACCTTAGTGCGCGTTCTGGACCTAGACACACACATCGCCGATATTGGGTCCAGACCGTTTCGACTGGGCGGATGATATTGCTGCCAAGGAGACGTACTACGCCCCGCAGCTGGCGCAGAAACAGCTGCGCCACGTCGCAGGCGGCGCACCGCAGATCGTCTTCAACCAGGGGGTTGACAACACCTATCTGTGATTCTAGATTGTGTTCAACCGAATGGTTGAACACGGATTTCGGGCAGAGAGGAATCTCATGGCGGCTGATCCGCTGTCCCGGGTGTTCTCGGCCCTGGCCGATCCCACCCGCCGCGACATGGTGGCCCGGCTTGCGCTCGGAGACGCCTCCGTCAACCAGCTCGCCGAGCCCTACGACGTGACCGTCCAGGCCGTCTCCAAGCACCTCAAAGTGCTCAAGGAGGCAGGCCTGGTGAGCCGCAGCCGGGATGCCCAGCGCCGCCCGGTGCACCTCGAGGCGGAGGTTTTCGAGCTGATGACCACGTGGATCGAGCGCTACCGCCGCCAAGCCGAGGAACGCTACCAACGCCTCGACGAGGTTCTCCGGTCGATGCCGGACGAGGTCGAACCCGCCCCGCCGAAAGACCAACCAAGACCAACCGCCCAAGCCAACCACCCCAGATAGGAGAGCTGCCATGACCACCACCAGCACCCACGAGACCGAGATCATCGTTGACAGGAACGTTCCCCTCGTCCGGATAACCCGGGAGTTCGACGCCCCGCCCGAGAAGGTATTCCGGGCGCACACCGACCCCGACCTCGTCGCCCAGTGGCTCGGGCCTCGTCGCCACGAGATGCGGATCGACCACTACGAATGCCGCACCGGCGGGTCATACCGTTATGTGCACGCAAGCGACGGAAACGAGTTCGCCTTCCACGGCTCCTTCCACGAGGTGCGCCCCGCGGAGCTGATCGTCCAGACCTTCACTTTCGAGGGCATGCCCGATGGCGTGGCCCTGGAGCGAATGGTCTTCGAGGACCTCGGCGACGGCCGCACTCGCCTGACGGGGACGTCGCTTGTTGACTCGTTCGCGGACCGCGACGCGTTTGTCGCCAGCGGCATGGAAGGGGGCATCCGCGAGGGCTACGAGCGCCTGGACGAGCTGCTCGCCCGCTGACCTCGACTCAGTCTCTCGGTCGCGAAAGTAGGGGACCCCGAGGCTGGCTGGTTTCGTCCAGTCCTTGAGTGGGTATGGCCACAGAACCCGACAAGAGGCAACCCGACGAAAGGCTTCGACACCATGAGCAAGCTCTGGTTCCTCGCAGGAGGCGCGGTCGGCTACGTTCTGGGCACCAAAGCGGGCCGGAAGCGCTACGAGCAGATCAAGGGCCGCGCCAACGAGGCGTGGTCGAGCGACCCGGTGCAGGCCAAGGTCGACACCGCGATTCAGGCGGTCAAGACCCATGCGCCGGTGATTGCCGACAAGGTCGGCAACGCCGCGAAGCTCGCGGGGGCGAAGGTCAAGGACAAGGTGACGGCCGAGGACCTGCCCGAGACGATCCACCGTGGCACCGACGGTCGGCTGCACGCGGATACCACCGGGTTCGGGCCAGGCCCGGGCAAGCTCCCCTGAGCCGTCCCAGACAGGGAACGGCACGGCATACCTCGTCCATGCCGTGCCGTTTCGTCGGTGAGCCCCTCCGATCCCGTGGCCCTCAGGGCCAGTAACTGTCAGATCCACATCGCGGGGTCGTTGAACATCATCTCGTACGGATCTGCGCTCTTGTCCGGGAATCGAATGACGACGGGAACGCCAGTGGCGATCGCTCCAGCCGGAATGTCTTTGACGACAACCGAGTTCGCACCTATCTGAACTCGGTCACCGATGTGCACGGGACCGAGGATACGGGCTCCCGCACCGATCGTGACGTTGTTGCCGACCGTCGGGTGACGCTTGACCCGCTGCATGGAACGACCACCTAGGGTCACTCCGTGATAAAGCAGCACGTCGTCACCGACCTCGGCAGTCTCGCCGATGACCACTCCCATGCCGTGGTCGATGAAGAAGCGCCGACCGATCTGGGCACCAGGGTGAATCTCGACGCCGGTGACCGACCGCGAGATCTGCGACAGCAGCCGGGCAGCCAGGCGACCACCGGGATGGACCCACAGTCGGTGCGAGAGCCGGTGCACCCAGATGGCATGCAGCCCAGGTGAGGCCAGCGCCATCTCGAGCCGGGTGTCCACGGCGGGGTCGCGCTCGATCGCGGCGTCCAGGTCCTCGCAGATCCGGGCCCACGCAGAGCGCAGATGAGTCGATCGACCGCGCACATCAGGGGGGCTGGCAGCGCAGTCGATCGACCTGTGCTCAGTCAAGCGCAAGACGGTCATCGGTGAAGGCGTTTCGAAAATATCGACATGCTCAGGTGAGCTGGTCGGCGAACAGGATGGTGGACAAATAGCGCTCACCGAACGACGGGATGATCACGACGATCAGCTTGCCGGCGTTCTCGGGTCGGCGGGCGACCTTGTCGGCGGCGGCCAGGGCGGCACCGGAAGAGAGACCTACCAGCAGTCCCTCTTCCTTGGCGGCTCGCCGCGCCCACTCAACAGCGGTCTCGGCGTTGATGTCGATGACCTCGTCATAGACATCACGGTCGAGGACCTCGGGCACGAAGTTCGCGCCGATGCCCTGGATCTTGTGGGGGCCGGGCGCGCCGCCGTTCAGGATCGCGGACTCCTCCGGCTCGACGGCGATGACCTGGATCCCGGGGTTGCGAGCTTTGAGAACCTGACCAACGCCGGTGATGGTGCCGCCGGTGCCGATGCCGGCCACGAAAATGTCGACCTTGCCGTCGGTGTCCTTCCAGATCTCCTCCGCGGTGGTCTCGCGGTGGATCTGCGGGTTGGCCTCGTTGGCGAACTGGCGGGCCAGGATGGCCCCTCGCTCGGCGGCGATCTCCTCGGCACTGGTGACCGCACCCTTCATGCCCTCGGAGCCCGGGGTCAGGATGAGCTCGGCGCCATAAGCGCGAAGCAGCATCTTGCGCTCCTGGCTCATCGTCTCGGGCATGGTGAGCACCACCTTGTATCCGCGGGCTGCGCCGACCATGGCGAGCGCGATACCGGTGTTTCCACTGGTCGCTTCGACGATCGTTCCGCCCGCCTTGAGCTCGCCGGACCTCTCGGCGGCGTCGATGATCGCCACGCCGATCCGGTCCTTGACCGAGCTGGCCGGGTTGTAGAACTCGAGCTTGGCTGCGATCGTCGCTCCGGCACCCGCGCTGATCCGGTTGATCCGGACCAACGGCGTGTTGCCGACGATGGCCGTGACGTCGTCATGAATGGGCACTGGAACCGCCTTCGTTTGCGTGATCGAGCGGAGGGTCTGTCAGTCGCAGATCCACCACGTCAACAAACCTATCGTTATCAATGTTCCAAGCGCAGGTTATGTCAATCACGGCCCGATCATCAAACCGCGGACCACGCCGGCCTCGCCGCGCTCCCTTATCACCCTCCCCGGGGCGACGTGAGACCAGTTCGTCCGTAAACTCCCGAGCATGTCAGCCCTGCAGATCGTTGCACTCGTCATCAGCCTCAGCGTGACGTTCGTAGCCGTGGCGTTGTTCGCCAGGATGATCACCCGCCTCATCGCGACGTTCAAGGTCGGCCAGCCCGACGGTGAGCGCAGCAATGAGCCGGCCACCCGGACGGTGACCATGATGCGCGAAGTCATCGCGCACACCAGGATGGCAAGGCTTCCGACCGTGGCCGTGGCGCACTGGTTGGTCATGGTCTCCTTCGGGCTCTTGTTCTTCACTCTGATCACGGCATACGGGCAGCTGTTCGACCTGCACTTCGCGCTTCCGGTGATCGGCCGGTTCTTCCTCTACGAATGGGCAACCGAGCTCATCTCGTGGGCCTCCCTGGTGGGGATCGTGGTCCTGATGGTCATCCGTCAGCGGCAACACCCCCGCTCGCTTGGCCGCCGCAGTCGTTTCTTCGCCTCCACCTTCTGGCAGGCCTACTACGTCGAGCTGACCATCCTCGGCGTAGTCCTGTGCATTCTGACGTTGCGCGGACTGGAGTATGCCCTGGGCAGCGCCAACAACGAATGGTGGGCGACCGACCTGCACTTCCCGATGACATTCTTCATCGGAAAAGCCTTCTCCGGTATGTCGATCGGTGCCCTCGAGGCCACGGCCTTCACCATCGCGTCGCTCAAGATCCTGATCTCCATGGCCTGGATAATCACCGTCTCGATGCAGCCGACCATGGGTGTGGCGTGGCACCGGTTCCTGGCCTTCTTCAACATCTGGTTCAAGCGCAATGCCGACGGCAGGACGGCGTTGGGTGGGCTCAAGCCGATGCTGGTCAAGGGCGAGCCGGTCGACTTCGAGAACATGGAGGAGCTGGACGAGGACGCCGCGATGGGCGTCGGCAAGGTCGAGGACTTCACCTGGAAGGGTCTGCTGGACTTCACCACCTGCACCGAGTGCGGTCGCTGCCAGGAGCAGTGCCCGGCCTGGAACACCGACAAGCCGCTTTCGCCCAAGATGCTGGTGATGGCGATGCGTGACCACGCCCATGCCAAGGCGCCGTTCCTGCTCGCCGCCGAGAGCGCCCGCCCCGGGCTGCTCGAGGCCGACGCCTCGCTGGCCACCATCTCGACGCTGCCGCTGGTCGGGGACACCGGCTATGACATCGCCAACCCGTTCTCCGCATACAACCCCCACGGACCCGACGCCGTCATCGACCAGGACGTGCTGTGGTCGTGCACGACCTGTGGCGCATGCGTCGAGCAGTGCCCGGTCTACATTGAGCATGTCGACGCGATCGTGGACCTGCGCCGCTACCAGGTCCTGATCGAGTCAGCGTTCCCTTCCGCGCTCGGCGGCCTGTTCAAGAACCTGGAGAACAAGTCGAACCCCTGGGGGATGTCCGCCCGCGCCCGCCTCGACTGGGCCAAGGACCTGCCCTTCGAGGTCAAGGTCGTGGGCCAGCAGGTGCAGACTTTGGACGAGGTCGACTACCTCTTCTGGGTCGGCTGCGCCGGCGCCTACGAAGACCGAGCCAAGAAGACCACCCGGGCCGTTGCGGAACTGCTGCATACCGCTGGGGTGACCTTCGCCGTCCTGGGGGACGGCGAGTCCTGTACCGGCGATCCAGCCCGCCGCGCCGGCAACGAGTTCCTCTTCCAGATGCTCGCCCAGGGCAATGTCGACGTTCTCAACGAGGCCAAGGCGACCAAGATCGTGGTGACCTGCGCCCACTGCTTCAACACCCTCAAGAACGAGTACCCCCAAGTGGGCGGCCAGTACGAGGTCGTCCATCACACCCAGCTGCTCAACCGGCTCGTGCGTGACAGAAAGCTGATCCCGGTATCCCGCCCCGACCAGGCCCACACTGCCGACGTCGCGGCGACCGCCGATACCGTCACCTACCACGACCCTTGCTACCTCGGCCGACACAATGGCGTCTACGCGCCACCGCGTGAGCTCATCGGCGCCCTGCCCGGTGTCGAGCTGCGCGAGATGCCGCGATCCGCCCAGAAGTCCTTCTGCTGTGGCGCTGGCGGCGCGCGTATGTGGATGGAGGAGAACCTCGGCACGCGGATCAACAACAACCGCACCGCGGAAGCGCTGGCCACCGGCGCCGGCCGGATCGCCGTCGGCTGTCCGTTCTGCCACACCATGCTCTCCGACGGACTCACCCAGCAGCAGTCCGAGACGGGTGCCTTCGAGGACGTCGAGGTCGTCGATGTCGCACAGATGCTGCTCGCCGCTGTTCGACAAAACTAAGGACGGTGCGGGCAGATCCTCCACAAACCTAGGGACGGTGCGGGCAGATCGACCACAAACCTAGGGACCATGCGGGGCACGATCCCTAGGTTTGGCAAGGGAACTCGAACACAGTCCCTAGGTTTGGCAACAGAACTCAAGCACGATCCCTAGGTTTGGTCAGCCGAGGCCGTTCTTGGCGAGGAAGTCCTTGGCGACACCTTCGGCGTCCTTCTTGTCGACGACGACCTCTTTGACCAGCTCACCCAAGGTCGCAGTGTCGAGCTTGGCCGAGATCGCGTTCAGCGCGGCGGAGACCGTCTCATTGACTTTGGACTTGGTGATCAGTGGCACCACATTCTGCGCAGCGAACAGGTTCTTGGGGTCGTCCAGTACAACGAAGCCGTTGGCGGCGATGGACGGGTCGGTAGTGAAGAGGTTTGCCGCGTCGACCTGACCGTTCTTGAGCGCCTGGACCGACAGCGGGCCGCCGGCGTCGAGGGGACGGAAGGTCTTGAAGTCAAGGTTGTAGACCTTCTTCAGCCCGGGCACCCCGGTTGGGCGGGTCTTCCACTCGGGCGGGCCGCCGAGGGTCAGGTCCTTTGCTTTGGACTCGAGGTCGGCGATGGACTTCAGGCTGAGCGTGGTCGCTGTTTCCTTGGTGACGACCACGGCGTCCTTGTCCTCGGCCGCGGACTTGTCGAGGATGGTCAGTGTCGGGGGGACGGCAGCCTTGAGCTCGGTGTAGACGCCCTCCGAATCGGTGGCCTTGGCATCTTTGTTGAAGTACTGCGCCAGGACCCCGGTGTACTCAGGGATCAGGTCGATGGACCCGTCCTGGAGCGCCGGGATGTAGGTCTCTCTGCTGCCGATGTTCAGCTTCTTCTCGACCTTGATGCCCTTGGCGGTCAGTGCGCCGGCGTAGATCTCGGCGAGAAGTTGGTTCTCCGGGAAGTTGGCCGACCCCACAATGATGGTGCCGCCGCTGGACGACGTGGTGGTTGAACCCCCGGGGGCCAGAGGGTCACTGGAACCGCAGGCCGCGACGGCGAGCATCGCTGCAGACGCGGTGAAAGCGAGGACGATCCTGGTGCGATTCATCAGGGTTCTCTTTCTATTGGGGTCTAGACGCTGTGCTGCAGGGCCGGGACCGGGGTGACGGAAGTCGATTCCCCCGTGTCAGAGTCGAACGGTTGGACCTTGCGATATCTTCCGGTAAGGCCCGGGGAGACCACGACGCGCTGGACCAGCGCCAGAACCATATCCACCATGACGGCCAGAATGGCGACGAGCACTGCGCCCGATGCGGTCTGCGGAGTGTCCCTGACGGCGAGGCCGTCGATCACGAACCGGCCCAGTCCGCCGAGGCTAACGACCGCGGCGATGGTGGCGGTCGCGATGACCTGCAACATCGCCGAACGGATCCCGGACAGAATCAACGGCAGCGCACACGGGAACTCGACCTGGCGGAGGACCTCGCCGCCCCGCATACCCATTCCCTTGGCCGCATCACGCGCAGCTGGCTCGACTGCCTCGACGCCCGCATAGGCTCCGGCCAGGATCGGCGGCATGGCCAGGACGACCAGAACGAGACCGGTGGGCGCCAGGAACGCGATGTCACCGCTGAGCCTGGGCCCGAGCACAAGGAAGGCCACGAACAGCAGGCCCAGTGACGGGACGGCCCGCGCGGTACCGACAGCGTTGACCACCAGGAAGCGTGCACGGCCCGTGTGCCCGATGTAAAGGCCCAGCGGAATGGCAATCAAGCATGCGATCAGGACGGCCCCAACGGAGTACTCCATGTGCTCGATGACCCGGCGCAGTATGCCGTCGTCGCCTTGCCAGTGCGCGCCGTCGGAGAGCCAGGCGAGGATTCGGCTGATCATGCCGCCGCCTTGCCGGCGCGCTGCCAAGGCGTCACCAGGCGGGTGACTCCCAGGATCGCCCCGTCGAAGAGCAGCGCCAACATCACACAGGCGATGACGCCCACGATGATCGGGTCCAGGAACGACCGGTTGAAGCCGTCGATGAACAGGGACCCGAGCTGCGGGACGCCGATGAGGGTGGCCACGCTGACGATGCTCACGTTGCTGACGGCGGCCACGCGCAACCCGGCCGAGATCACAGGGACGGCTAGAGGCAGCTCGATCGATATGAAACGTCGAACTCGCTTGTAGCCCATGGCAGTTGCCGACTGGTTGACTGCGTCGGGCACCGATCCCAAGCCATCGGCGACTGTGCGCACGAGCAGCGCGACGGTGTAGATGGTCATGGCGACGACGACGTTCCTCGGATCGAGGATCCGGGTGCCGAGCACCAGCGGCAACATGATGAACAGCGCCAGGGACGGGATGGTGTAGAGCAGCCCGGTTCCGATGATCAGAAAGGGGTAGAGCGACCGGTAGCGGCGGGCCAACCAGCCAAGTGGCAGGGCGATGAGCAGCCCGATCACGAGCGGTAAGCCGGCCAGGTAGACGTGCTTCCCGGCCAGGCTCAGCACGTCGCCGACGTGGTCCCCCAGCCAGGTCATGCCGGGGCTTCTTCGACCGGTTGCGCCAGCTCGGGCTGCACG
>JBBQUB010000064.1:0-13189 GCA_038212865.1 Actinomycetales bacterium | reverse complement strand
GGGCACGCCCTCAGGCTGCGCTCCAAGGTGTCCGCCGCCGCGCGGCGGGTGCTCGAGCAGCGCGACTTCGTCGAGATCGAGACCCCGACGCTGACCCGGTCGACCCCCGAGGGAGCCCGCGACTTCCTCGTGCCCGCGCGGCTGGCCCCCGGCTCGTGGTACGCCCTGCCGCAGAGCCCCCAGCTGTTCAAGCAGCTGCTCATGGTCGCTGGCATGGAGCGCTACTACCAGATCGCCCGTTGCTATCGCGACGAGGACTTCCGCGCCGACCGTCAGCCGGAGTTCACCCAGCTCGACATCGAGATGAGCTTCGTCGAACAGGACGACATCTTCGAGATCGGCGAGGCGATCGCGACCGCGGTCTGGAAGCTCATCGGACACGAGATCCCCACACCGATGCCGCGGATGACCTACGCGGACGCCATGGCGCGCTTCGGCTCGGACAAGCCGGACCTTCGGTTCGGCCAGGAGCTCACCGACTGCACGGAGTTCTTCAAGGAGACCACCTTCCGGGTGTTCCAGGCCAGCTATGTCGGCGCAGTCGTCATGCCCGGTGGTGCCTCTCAGCCTCGCAAGCAGCTCGACGCGTGGCAGGAGTTCGCCAAACAGCGGGGGGCCAAAGGCCTGGCCTATGTCCTGGTCGGCGATGACGGTGAGCTCGGCGGGCCGGTTGCCAAGAACCTGACCGAGACCGAGCGCCAGGGTCTGGCCAAGCACGTCGGCGCCACCAATGGCGACTGCATCTTTTTTGCGGCCGGGCCGGTCAAGTCCTCTCGCACCCTTCTGGGATCGGCTCGGTTGGAGATTGGCAAGCGGTGTGAGCTCATCGATGAGAGCCAGTGGTCCTTCCTCTGGGTTCTTGACGCCCCACTGTTCGAGCCGACCAGCGAGGCGGAGGCCTCAGGTGACGTGGCTGTGGGCTCGGGCGCCTGGACGGCGGTGCACCACGCGTTCACCTCGCCCAAGGCCGAGTTCATGGATACGTTCGACTCCGACCCCGGTAACGCACTCGCATACGCCTACGACATGGTGTGCAACGGCAACGAGATCGGTGGTGGCTCAATCCGTATTCACCGCAGGGAGATTCAGGAACGCGTCTTCAACGTCATGGGTCTGTCGCCGGCCGAGTCGCAGAAGAAGTTCGGCTTCCTGCTAGACGCCTTCGCCTTCGGCGCGCCGCCGCACGGCGGGATCGCCTTCGGCTGGGACCGGATCTGCGCATTGCTCTCGAACACCGACTCGATCCGCGAGGTCATCGCGTTCCCGAAGTCCGGTGGGGGCTTCGACCCACTCACATCCGCGCCGGCCCCGATCACCGCGGCGCAACGCAAGGAGGCTGGAGTCGACGCGACGCCCGTAGCCCAGGAGGCGGTCGACAAGCAACCATGACCACCGGTGCCGATGACGACCTCTTCGCGGTCTCCTCGCGGGACTCTTCGACCGGTCCGGATGCCAGCCCGGCTTCCATGCCCCCGCTGGCAGTCCGGATGCGACCGCGGTCCCTGGATGAGGTCCGCGGGCAGAGCGACGTCCTGCGCCCCGGAAGTCCGCTGCGGCGACTCATCGAGGGACATGCCGGCGCGGCAGGCCCGCTGTCCGCGATCATCTGGGGACCGCCGGGCACCGGAAAGACGACACTGGCGCACCTCGTTGCCAACACTGCGGGACGCCGGTTCGTGCAGCTGTCGGCCGTCAGCGCCGGAGTCAAGGACGTGCGGGCCGTCATGGAGGCAGCCGCGCGCGAGCGGGACATGTACGACCGGCAGACCGTCCTGTTCCTGGACGAGATCCACCGGTTCTCCAAGGCTCAGCAGGATGCGCTGTTGCCGGCGGTGGAGAACCGACTCGTCGTCCTGGTCGCCGCGACCACAGAGAACCCCTCCTTCAGCATCATTGCGCCCCTGTTGTCCAGATCCATGCTGATCACCCTCGAGCTGCTCAGCGACGAGGACCTCGATGACGTCCTGGCTGCTGCGCTGACCGAACAACGTGGTCTGGCAGGGGTTTTCAGCCTGGAACCTGAGGCAAGGCAGCACGTCATACGGATGGCTGGGGGAGACGCGCGCCGCGCGCTCACCTCGCTCGAAGCGGCGGCGGGGGTTGCCCTGGACGCACAACCAGCAGGGCGGGTCAGCGATGAACAGATCCCGATCGCGCTCACCCAGGTGGAGCAGGCCGTTGCCCATGCCGCAGTGCGCTACGACCGCGCCGGCGACCAGCACTACGACGTCGCGAGCGCGCTGATCAAGTCGATGCGCGGCAGTGACGTCGACGCGTCGCTGCACTACCTAGCGCGGATGCTCGAGGCTGGGGAGGACCCCCGCTTCGTCGCCCGGCGGATTGTCATCGCGGCCAGCGAGGACGTCGGTATGGCGGACCCCACCGCCTTGCAGACCGCTGTCGCCGCGATGCATGCCGTGGCGCAGATCGGTATGCCCGAAGCGCGCATCATCCTGGCGCAGGCTGTGGTGCACAACGCCATCGCGCCCAAGTCGAACTCCAGCTACCTCGGGATCAACGAGGCTATCGCGGACGTTCGGGCAGGCCGGGGTGGTCCGGTGCCGGTGCATCTTCGGGGGAGTGGCTATGCCGGGGCCACCCGGCTCGGACATGGCGAGGGCTACCGATACGCCCACGATGACCCGGCCGGCGTTGTCGCCCAGCAGTACCTTCCGGACGACCTGGTGGCGGGCACCAGCTACTACCGGCCCACCGACCGGGGGTTCGAGCAAACCCTGTCGGCGCGATGGGCTCGGCTCAAGGAGCGCATCCGGGCCGGATGACCCGGTCACCGAAGTCACCTCCCGGCGAGCACCGCGATAGGGTTCTGGCTCCTGCCCTGATCAATATCATTCATGAGGTGAGCGTGTGAGTGTGGCACCAGTGTCCATCGGTGACGTTGCCGGTGTGATCGCAGCCCTGGCGTTCGCCTACCTGGTCCTTCGCCTGGGAGGCGTGATCGGCAAGGCCGGCAAGGTTCTGGACGAGACGCGGCTCGCTGTGCGCGGTGTCTCCGAGCAGACGGTCCCGTTGCTCTCGCAGGTGACTGACACCGTCGCCTCCACCAACGACCAGATCGTGCGGCTGGACACCATTACCGCAAACGTCTCGTCGATGAGCACGAACGTCAATGCGCTCACCTCGTTGTTTGCAGCCACGCTGGGCTCTCCGGTCGTCAAGGTCGCTGCCTTCACCTACGGAGTGCGCTCGGCGATGAGCGGCTCCGGCAAACCCAAGACACGGCGCAGTCGACGCGGAGGGCGGTGACGATGCGTCGTCTCTTCTGGGTCGCCCTCGGAGCCACTCTTGGCGTACTGGTCGTGCACAAGATCACCAAGACCGCGAAGGCCTACTCCCCTGGGGGCATGGCGCAGGGGCTGTCCGGCGGCCTGTCCGACCTCGGCGAGGGACTGCGCGAGATGGCTGAGGCCGTTCGTGAGGGCATGGCGCAGCGAGAGACCGAGCTGCGTCACGCCCTTGGTGTCGACACCGGAACGCTGCCGGACGGGCGCGAGATGAGCGCGGAAGAGGCGCGCGCCCTGATCGAGGACCCCACCTCACCGCGAGCTCGCTAGGGGCACCTCCCCCCGGCATACCCTTGGCTGTGGCTTGCCTCCTGCGAGCCGGCTCTGACTGTGAGGACTTTAGCGATGGAAACCGCGGAGATCAGGCGACGTTGGCTCGCGTTCTTCGAGAGCAAGGGCCATACGATCGTGCCCAGCGCGTCACTGATATTTGATGACCCGAACCTGCTCTTCGTCGGTGCCGGCATGGTGCCGTTCGCGAAGTACTTCGCGGGCCAGGAGAGCGCGCCGTGGAGGCGCGCCACCAGCGTGCAGAAGTGCGTGCGCACCGGCGACATCGACGAGGTCGGCAAGACGAGCCGGCACCTCACGTTCTTCCAGATGAACGGCAACTTCTCCTTCGGGGACTACTTCAAGGCCGACGCGATCACGTTCGCCTGGGAGCTGATGACCACCAGCCAGGAGCAGGGTGGCTACGGTCTCGACCGGGACAGGCTCTGGGCGACGGTCTACCTCGACGACGATGAGGCCGCTGAGCTGTGGCTGAAGCACTCCGGGATCCCCGCCGAGCGCATCGTCCGTCGCGGCATGGCCGACAACTTCTGGTCGATGGGCGTGCCAGGGCCGTGCGGCCCGTGCTCCGAGATCTTCTACGACCGAGGTCCGGAGTATGGGCTGGAGGGCGGCCCGGCCGTTGACGAGGACCGCTACATGGAGATCTGGAACCTCGTTTTCATGCAGAACGTGCGGGGCGAGGGCACGAGCAAGGACGACTACGAGATCCTGGGGGACCTGCCCGCCAAGAGCGTTGACACCGGGATGGGCCTGGAGCGCATCGCCTCGGTGCTGCAGGGCGTGGACAACATCTACGAGATCGACGAGGTCTATCCGGTTCTGCAGAAGGCAGCGGAGCTGACCGGCAAGCGCTATGGCGCGAACTCCGCGCACGACGCCGCGCACAGCCACCCCGACGACGTACTCCTGCGTGTCGTGGCCGACCACATCAGGTCCTCGCTGATGCTCATCGGCGACGGCGTTACGCCCGGCAACGAGGGCCGGGGATATGTGCTGCGCCGGATGCTGCGCCGGGCGGTGCGCTCAATGCGTCTGCTCGGTTTCGACCAGCCATGTCTGCCGCATCTGCTGCCGGTCAGCGTTGAGCGGATGAAGGCGTCCTACCCCGAACTCGACAGGGGTTTCTCCCGGATCTCACAGATCGCCTATACCGAGGAGGAGGCCTTTCGTCATACCCTCGACTCGGGCACGACCATGCTGGACACGGCAGTTGCCAAGGCAAAGTCGGCCGGGCGGAGCACCCTGGCCGCTGACCAGGTGTTCGCGCTCCATGACACCTATGGCTTCCCGATCGACCTGACCCTCGAGATGGCCGCTGAGCAGGGCCTGGCTGTCGACGAGGCGGGTTTCCGTCGCCTCATGACGGAGCAACGCGACCGGGCCAAGGCCGACGCCAGATCCAAGAAGAGCGCCCATGGTGACACGTCGCTGTACCGCTCCGCCCTGGACTCGCTCGGACGCGCAGTGGAGTTCACGGGCTACGAAGAGACCGCCTCCGAAGCTGAGGTGGTCGGTGTGCTCATGGACGGCGTGTCGGTCGAGTCGGCCCATGCCGGAGACGAGATCGAGCTGGTGCTGGACCGGACCCCGTTCTATGCCCAGGGTGGTGGCCAGCTGGCCGATGCTGGGCGGATCCGGCTGGCAGGTGGCGCGGTCATCGAGGTCCGTGACGTGCAGTTGCCGATCAAGGGGCTCGTGGTGCACCGTGCCACGGTCCTTTCAGGCGAGGTGACCAGGGGGGAGCAGGCGCAGGCTCTGGTCGACCTTGACCGGCGGCGCGCGATCTCTCGTGCTCACACGGCCACCCACATGGTGCACAAGGCGATCAGGGAAGCACTGGGTGAGACCGCGACCCAGGCCGGTTCGGAGAATGCGCCGGGACGATTCCGGTTTGACTTCAACGCCTCGTCGGCGCTGCCGGTGTCGGTGCTGTCGGACGTGGAGGCCAAGGTCAACGCGTTGTTGCTCGAGGACCTGCCGGTCCGCGCAGAGGTGATGACCCAGGAGCAGGCACGTGCCTCCGGTGCCATGGCCCTGTTCGGTGAGAAGTATGGAGACGCGGTGCGCGTGGTCTCTGTCGGTGACTGGGCCCGTGAGCTCTGCGGCGGCACCCACGCCCAGCGATCGGGACAGCTTGGACTGGTCAAGCTCCTCGGCGAGGCGTCCATCGGCTCCGGTGTGCGACGGGTCGAGGCGCTGGTCGGAACCGACGCCTACAGCTTCCTGGCACGCGAGCACGCCGTCGTGGGAGCGCTCACCGAAGCGCTGAAGGTGCGTTCCGAGGATCTCCCCGAGCGGATCGCCAGCATCCTGGGCAAGCTCAAGGAGGCCGAGCGCGAGATTGACGCCATGCGTCTGCAGCAGGTGCTGGCCGTCTCGTCGTCGCTGGCCGCTGGTGGGCGCGACATCTTTGGGGTGAGCTTCGTGGGTCACGACGCCGGCTATGACGTCAGCGCGGACGATCTTCGTGGCCTCGCAATGGACGTGAGGACCAGGCTTGGCAACACTCGCCCATCGGTGGTGGCCGTGGCCGGTGTCTCCAAAGACCGCCCGGTGGTCATCATCGCGACCAACGATGCGGCCCGGCAGTGGGGGCTGCGGGCGGGAGACCTGGTCAAGGTCGCGGCGCAGACTCTTGGCGGAGGTGGCGGTGGCAAGGACGACCTCGCCCAGGGCGGCGGGGTTGACGCCAGCAAGGTCGGCGATGCCCTCGCCAAGGTCGAGCACGCCGTCGGCGAACGTGTGACGGCCGGGCGCTGAGGGCATGCGCGCCGGGATTCGGTTGGGGGTTGACGTGGGCACCGTCCGCGTCGGGCTGGCGGCCAGCGATCCCGAGGGCATCCTGGCCACTCCGGTCGAGACCATCGAGCGCGATCTCGACTCTGATGCTGACCTGGGCGTGATCGCCACCGTGGTGCTCGAACGCCAGGTGCTGGAAGTGGTGGTCGGGTTACCACGGTCTCTATCAGGGGAAGAGGGCCCGGCCGCACACGGCGCCCGCACGTACGCCACCGATCTGGCGGCTCGGATCTCCCCGACCCCGGTGAGGTTGATCGACGAACGCCTCACCACCATCGACGCCCATCGCAGGTTACGCGACAGCGGCGTGGCCAGCCGGGCCCAGCGGGCCGTGGTCGACCAGGCGGCCGCTGTGCTGATCCTGCAGACCGCCCTGGATGCCGAGAAGTCATCGGGCCTGGCGCCAGGAGAGCTGGTGGGCAACCGCAAACCGCGTGCGGCCCGGGCAAGGGCTAAGGGTGAGCGGCGATGAGGAAGCGCCGTCTGGACGCGTCCATCTTCGGCGATCCTGCCCTCGACCAGCCCTCCGGGCAGGAACCGGCAGCAACAGCAGATGCGGCACCCGCGAACCGCCATGAGGCGAGTCGACGTGCTCGGCGTCGCCGCACCAAGGGCAGACGCCGGCTGGTCGTCCTCCTGTTGGCCCTGGGGCTGGTCGGCGGGGCAGGATTCCTCGCCGTTCAGGGCCTGGCTCCCTTGTTCTCCGGATTCACTGCCAGCAACGACTACACCGGGCAGGGCTCGGGTTCTGTATCCGTGGTGGTTCACAAGGGTGACGCCGGCCGGACCATCGGCGCGACCCTAGAGAAGGCAGGCGTGGTCAAGACCGCCAAGGCGTTCACCAGCGCGGCCGGTGACAACCCCAAAGCCGGTTCCATCCAGCCGGGCACCTACGCCCTGCGCGCCAAGATGAGGGCCTCATCCGCACTGACCATGTTGCTGGACCCGGCCAACCGCACTGTTCCACGGGTCACGGTCCGCGAGGGTGTGTGGACCTCCGAGGTCATCAGGCTCCTCTCCGGCGCCACCGGTCGACCGCTCGCCGACTACGCAGCAGCATTGAAGGACCCGACGGCACTGGGTCTGCCGGCCGGGGCCAAGGGGAACGCCGAGGGATACCTGTTCCCGTCGACATACGAGTTCGAGAAGGACTCCACTGCGGCCGAGCAGCTTCACGCGATGGTGGCAAAGTCGCTCGAAGAACTGGGCAAGCTCGGCGTGACCCCCGAGCGGATGCAGCGGGTGCTGACCATCGCGAGCATCGTCGAGGCTGAGGCCAGCGCTGAAGCCGACCGCCCGAAGGTCGCACGGGTCATCGAGAACCGCCTGGCCAGACCGATGCGGCTGCAGCTGGACTCGACCGTCAGCTTCGTCTCGGGGCGTCGTGGCAAGGTCAGCACGACCGACGCCGAGCGGGCGAGCAAGAGCCCCTACAACACCTACCTGGTTGACGGTCTTCCACCAGGCCCGATCGACAGCCCCGGACGCTCTGCCATGCAAGCGGCCGTCAACCCGACCCCCGGGCCGTGGGTCTACTTCGTGGCGGTGAACCCCGATACGGGTGAGACCAGGTTCGCCGTCGACGCGGCCGGTCACGCGGCCAACGTGAAGCTGTTCCTGTCGTGGTGCTCGGAGAACTCGGGCTCGTGCTGACTCCAGCGATTCGGCGCGCTGCCGTCCTGGGATCACCGATCAGCCACTCCCTGTCCCCAGCGTTGCATGGTGCGGCATACCGCGCCCTGGGACTGAGCAACTGGTCGTATGGCAAGCATGAGGTCCACAGCTCGGCCTTGCCAGCGTTCGTGATGGGACTGGGAGCCGACTGGGCGGGTCTGTCGCTGACCATGCCCTTGAAGGAGGCTGCCTTCGAGGTTGCGGACGAGGTCTCTGACCTGGCTCGCCAGGTCGGCGCCATCAACACGCTGGTCCACCGCCCCGACGGGGGCTGGCGCGCTGACAACACCGACGTCTATGGCGTCGTGCAGGCGTTGCGCGATGCCGGTTGTGCGCAGGTGGCCAGCTCAATGGTGCTCGGCTCAGGAGCGACGGCGCGGTCCGTCGTGGCCGCTCTTGCGATGTTGGGGTGTCAGAGGGTGACCTTCGCGGTGCGCTCGGTGGCGCGGCCGGAAACCCTGGACCAGGCACGCCGCGCCGGGCTCGAGGTTGACGTCGTGGGGTTGGCTGAGGTCGCGGGTCGGGTCGGTGGCGCGCCGGTGGTGGTCAGCACGCTGCCTGCGAACGCCCTGGCCGACAAGATGCTCCCCGAAGGTTTGCAGCTGCAGGGGCACTTCCTCCTGGACGTGGTCTATGCCGGCTGGCCGACGCCGTTGGCACGCACCTTCGAGGAAGCGGGGGCGAGCGTGGTGTCCGGGTTCGAGATGTTGCTTCATCAGGCGGCCGAGCAGGTGCACCTGATAACGGGCCTGCTCGCGCCCGTCGAGGCGATGCGGGCCGCAGGACTGGCCGCCGTGGAGTCCGGATGACGTTTGTCGTTCCGCCGGGCGCCGCCCCGTGGTGGGCGATCACCCTGCTGGCCGTCCTGGGCGCAGGCGTCGGCGGATGGCTGGCCAGGTGGCTTGCTGACGCGGGCTACCGGCGACCAGAGGAACGGGATCAGCCGTTGCCCCGCCAGCCCTGGTGGCTGGTGGTCGCCGTCGCGGTGGCCTGGGCGAGCCTGACCTTTCGTTTCGGTGGAGAGGCGCAGTGGTCTCTGCTCCCGGCATACCTCTATCTAGGTGCCATTGGTGCGGCGCTCACGTGCATCGACCTCGACGTGCACCGGTTGCCGGACCTGATTGTGCTGCCGTCATACCCCATTGCCTTCGTCTTGTTGCTGGTGCCCACAGTGGTGACGGGTCAGTGGGGTGCGCTGTTGCGGGGTGTTCTGGCGGCGCTCGCCCTCTTTGTGGGCTACCTGGTGCTGGCTCTGGTCTCGCCGGGAGGTGGAGGACTGGGCCTGGGCGACGTGAAGCTCGCCGGTGTCCTGGGTCTCCTGCTGGGATGGGTGGGCTGGGGCCCCGCGATCGTCTCGGTCCTCGCGGCCTTCGTCATCGGTGGGGTCATTGCCGTGATCCTGCTCATCGCGAGGCGCGCGAGTCGTTCGTCGCACATCGCCTTCGGACCCTCGATGATTCTGGGCGCATGGGTGGCCTTGATCTTTCCGGTCCAGCTACTGACCGGCTGACTAGGGCTTTGCGGACTCGTGGCTAGGATTTTGCTCATGCTGCGTTGGTTGACTGCCGGTGAGTCCCATGGCCCCGCCCTGACTGCCACGATCGAGGGCCTGCCCGCGGGCATCGAGGTCACCACCTCCGACGTCGCCGCCGCCCTTGCTCGTCGCCGGCTCGGTTTTGGGCGCGGCGCCCGGATGAAGTTCGAGCAGGACGCCGTTGAGTTCCTTGGTGGGGTCCGCCACGGCGTGACCTTGGGTTCGCCGGTGGCGATCCGCATCGGAAACTCCGAATGGGCCAAGTGGGAGACGGTGATGAGCCCGGACCCGGTGACGGCCGAGTCCCTGGCAGCCGCCAATGACGTCGGCTCACCGCAGGAGATCGCCCGGAACAAGCCGCTGACCCGGCCGCGTCCAGGCCACGCCGACCTCGTGGGCATGCAGAAGTACGGGTTCACCGACGCCCGACCGGTCCTCGAAAGGTCATCAGCACGCGAGACGGCTGCCAGGGTTGCCCTTGGCGCAGTGGCATCTGCCTTCCTGAGGCAGGCCTATGGGATCACGCTGGTCTCACACACAGTCGCCATCGGCACGGCAGGCGTTGGGCCCGATGCCCGGCTGCCGCGGCCGGAGCAGGTCGAGGAGCTGGATGCCAACCCCGTGCGGTCACTTGACCCAGCGGGTTCGGCGGCGATGGTGGCCGAGGTGGACTCGGCCAAGAAGGACGGTGACACGCTCGGCGGGGTCGTCGAGGTCCTCGCCTTTGGGCTACCGCCGGGTCTGGGCTCCCATGTCCACTGGGACCGTCGCCTGGATTCGCACCTTGCCGCGGCCCTGATGGGCATCCAGGCGATCAAGGGCGTGGAGATCGGCGACGGGTTCATGACTGCGACCCTCCGCGGATCGGCGGCCCACGACGAGATGGACCGTGGCGAGGACGGCGTGATCCGGCGGCGCACCGGCCGGGCCGGCGGCACCGAGGGCGGTATGTCGACCGGTGACGTCCTGCGCGTCCGTGCGGCCATGAAGCCCATCAGCACCGTGCCCAAGGCACTGGCCACCGTCGACCTGACCACAGGGGGGGCCGCGACTGCCATCCACCAGCGCTCCGACGTCTGTGCCGTCCCTGCTGCGGGGGTCGTGGCCGAAGCCATGGTTGCCCTGGTCCTGGCCCAGGCGTGCGTCGAGAAGTTCGGCGGCGACAGCGTTGCCGAGACCTCGAGGAACCACCGCGGCTACCTGGACGCCATCCCCGACCCGTTGCGCTCGTGGTGAGCGGCACTGCACCGGTGGCGAGCGAGGATGGTCCGGTGCTCCCTTGCGTGGTTCTCGTGGGCCCGCCCGGATCGGGCAAGACAACGGTGGGACGAGCGCTCGCGGTCCAGCTGGGCGTCGAGCTCCGCGACACCGACCAGGCCATTGAAGCCCAGCAGGGCAAGTCGATCTCGGACATCTTCTTCGACGAAGGGGAGCCTCGCTTCCGCGAGCTCGAGCGGGCGGAGGTCACGTCTTCGCTCGTCTCCCATCCCGGGGTGCTTTCGGTCGGTGGGGGAGCGGTGATGGACCCGATGACGTCGGCTGCCCTCGCCGGGCACACCGTCGTCTTTCTCGACGTCGGCATCGCTGACGCCGCCAGGCGGGTGGGGTTTGACCAGAGCCGGCCCCTGTTGGCCGTGAACCCGAGGGCGCAGTGGATTCGGCTCATGGATACCCGACGCCCAACCTATGAGCGGCTCGCGACGTTCAGCGTCCAGACCGCGGGACGTACGCCGCAGGACATCGCCGGCGAGATCGTGCAACGACTTGTTCAGATAGGACTGGAGACCGCTGGTGACTGACCCAACTCGTATCCGCGTGGGCCAAGGCAGTGACTCGGCATACGACGTGGTGATCGGGACCGGGCTGCTCGGGGAGCTGCCGGGCCTGCTCGGTCCCGGCGTCGAGCGGGTGCTGGTCGTCCACCCGAGCGCGCTGCGCGCTGCCGGGAAGGCCATGCGCGATGTTCTTGGGGCACAGGGCTTTTCGGCGTTCATCGCCGAGGTCCCTGACGCCGAGAAGGCCAAGTCGGCCGAGATTGCTTCATCGCTGTGGGCGGTTTTGGGCAAGTCCGGCTTCACGCGATCGGACGCTATCGTGGGCATTGGAGGTGGGACCGTCACCGACCTGGCGGGCTTTGTCGCGGCGACGTGGCTGCGAGGCATCAAAGTGGTCCACGTGCCGACCACGCTGCTCGCCATGGTGGACGCTGCAGTGGGCGGCAAAACCGGGATCAACACCGCCGAGGGCAAGAACCTTGTGGGTGCCTTCCATCCTCCGGCCGGTGTCCTGTGTGACGTTGCGACGTTGGAGACTCTCCCGCCTGACGACTTCGTGTCCGGGATGGCCGAGGTCATCAAGTGTGGCTTCATCGCGGACCCGGCGATTCTCGACCTTGTCGAGGCGGACCCCGAGGCAGTCTCGCACTGCGATGGACCGGCCGTGAGGGAGCTCATCGAGCGGTCGGTCGTGGTCAAGGCGCGCGTCGTGAGCGAGGACCTGCGGGAGTCCGGGCTACGCGAGATCCTGAACTACGGCCACACCTTTGCCCACGCGCTCGAGCAGGTGGAGGGCTACTCGTGGCGCCACGGCGCGGCGGTCAGCGTCGGCATGGTCTATGCGGCCGAGCTGGCGAGGCTGGCCGGGCGGCTTGACGAATCGGTGGTGAAGCGCCACCGGTCGATCCTCGCCAACGTCGGGCTGCCGACGAGCTACCGCGGAGACCGTTGGCCCGAGCTCTTGGAAGCCATGAAACGCGACAAGAAGAGCCGAGGCTCGCTGCTGCGCTTCGTGGTGCTCGAGGCTGTGGCCGACCCACAACGCCTCGAGGGCCCCGACCCGGCTTTGCTGCAGGCGGCCTACGCCACGATCTCCAGCAACTGACGCCGGCGCCGGTACGCCTGCTGAGCCAACGGGGCTACCGGGGGACACAGAGGGCTCGCTCAGCTGACGTCCTGGGTCTCGATGACCTCGCGGATCTGGGCGAAGTGGCAGGCGCTCGGGTGGTCGAAACTCTCGCGCACGATCAGCGCGGGCTCCTCCTTGGCGCAGATATCCTGCGCCTTCCAGCAGCGGGTGCGGAATCGACAGCCCGAAGGCGGGTTGGCCGGGCTCGGCACATCGCCCTCGAGCATGATCTGGTCGCGGTGACCACGCAACGTCGGATCGGGAACGGGCACGGCTGACAGCAACGCCTGCGTGTAGGGGTGCGTCGGCCGCTCGTAGATCTGTTCCTCGTCGCCGGTCTCGACGACCTTGCCGAGATACATGACAGAGACGCGGTCAGCGATGTGCCGAACGACCGACAGGTCATGGGCGATGAAGACATAGGAGAGCCCGAGCTCTGACTGCAGCTTCTCGAACAGGTTGATGACCTGAGCCTGCACGGAGACGTCCAGGGCCGAGACCGGCTCGTCACACACGATGAGATCGGGCTCCAGGACGAGCGCCCGGGCGATGCCGATCCGCTGGCGCTGGCCGCCCGAGAACTCATGGGGATAGCGGGGCGCCTGGTACGGCTGGAGACCCACCAGGTCCATGATCCGACGCACCCGTTCGCGACGTTCCTGGGGCGTCCCGATACCGT
>JBBQUB010000063.1:0-13220 GCA_038212865.1 Actinomycetales bacterium | reverse complement strand
GTTCACGGCGATGGAGTCCAGGTCCTGACCGAGCTGGATGCAGTCGGAAACACCACGAAGGCCATCACCAAGGGCATCGCCATCGCCACGGCGGTGCTGGCCGCAACAGCACTGTTCGGGTCGTACACCGACGCGTGGCAGACCGAGGTCACGCGGATCCTTGATGCAGGGCTCAAGGAGCAGCCGAGCGCCTTTATCCAGTCGATGTTTGACCTGCAGATTGTCACCCCGAGCACCATGGTGGGTCTGCTGATCGGAGCTTCGGTCGTCTTCCTGTTCTCCGGCCTGGCAATCAACGCCGTCACTCGAGCGGCCGGCGCGATCGTCTTCGAGGTGCGTCGCCAGTTCCGCGAGCACCCGGGGATCATGGACTACACCGAGAAGCCCGAGTACGGCCGCGTCGTCGATATCTGCACGAAGGACTCGTTGCGTGAGCTGGCGACACCAGGCCTGTTGGCCGCCCTCATGCCGGTCGTCGTGGGCTTCGGCCTGGGCATCGGCCCGCTCGCCGGGTTCCTGGCCGGCGCCATCGGCACCGGCGCCTTGATGGCCGTCTTCCTGGCCAACGCAGGAGGCTCATGGGACAACGCCAAGAAGATCGTTGAGGACGGCGCCCACGGTGGCAAGGGATCTGCGGCACACGAAGCCACCATCATCGGCGACACCGTCGGTGATCCCTTCAAGGACACTGCCGGGCCGGCGATCAACCCGTTGATCAAGGTGATGAATCTGGTGTCGCTGCTCATTGCCCCGGCGATCGTCGCTCTCACGATCGGCGACGGTGCCAGCACCGCGATTCGTTTGAGCATTTCGCTGGTCGCCCTGGTCATTGTGGTCGCCGCTGTTGCGGTCAGCCGCAGTCGTGAGATCGGCATCGGCGTTGACGGCGATGGTGATGGCGATGGCGTGCCGGCGTCAACGACCCAGCCTGCGTCGGCGTGAGCGCAGTCTGACGCACCCGTCATACCTGCCGGTGGCCGGTCATCTCATCCGAGGTGGCCGGCCACCGCTCTGATTCCACCCCCGTACCCCGTTGGCGATGACTGCGAGGTTTGGGTTGCCAGGGCAGCCGAAACCTCACAGTCATCGCCGGCAAGCGGGCGCGAGGTGCCGTGAGCTGGTCAGTTGAACTGCCAGGACCGCTTGGACAGGCCATACCAGAAACCGTCGATGACGCTGCGGGTCCTCAGCTCACCGCACTCGTATGCCGCACCGAGCGAGACGAACAGCGGTGCAAAGTGCTCGGTCCGAGGGTGCGCCTCGCGGGCGGCCGGGGCCTTGTCGAGGAAGTCGAGCGCCGAGTCGATGTCGCCGGCCTCGATGATCTCTCGAGCCCACGCGTCGAACTCCACGGAGGCAGCAGGTGAGGGGGCGCCGGCGCCGGCGCTGGGATTGAACCAGCGCAGGTTGTGGGTTGTGAACCCCGACCCGACGATCAAGGTGCCCTGCTCCCGCAAGGGCGCGATCTTGCGGCCGATCTCGAACAGCCTTCGAGGGTCGAGGGTCGGCATCGACATCTGCAGAACAGGCACGTCCGCCTCGGGAAACATCTCCACGAGCGGGATATAGGCGCCGTGGTCGAGGCCGCGGCTCTGGTCGTGGTGCACCGGTGTGCCGGGAGCGTGCAGGAGCTTGGTGACGTCCGCAGCCAGGGCGGGTGCGGCGGGCGCGTCATACGTCACCTCGTAGTAGCGCTGCGGGAAACCCCAGAAGTCATAGACCAGAGGCGCTTTCGTCGTCGACGCCGACAGGGTGAGTGGCGCCTCCTCCCAGTGGGCGGAGATCATCAGGATGTTCGTCGGTGTGGGCAGATTGTCTGACCACGACGCGAGCTCAGCGGTCCAGGTGCGGTCGTCCGCCAGTGGGGGAGCCCCGTGGCTCAGGTAGAGGACCGGCATCCGGCTGGTGGTGTCATGAGGCCCGGCCATCGTGGTCATGGCCCGACCCTATGACAAACAAGTTCAATTTTCAACTACATCCATCCGTGAGTGGTCCCTTGCCTCGCTGCCGCAGCAGCGAGTTCTCGAGAATCGGCGGGAGGGGCTACGGTCTAGGCGCATTGCCATGTCGGAGCAGCGACGAATCCGCTGCACGTGGTGATGGGAAGTTGAGGGTTGGACGTGAGCAGTACCTCTGAGCAGAAGTCCTCAGGACGCAAGCTCGTCATCGTCGAGTCGCCGGCCAAGGCCAAGAAGATCGGTGAGTACCTCGGCAAGGGCTACGACGTCGACGCCAGCGTTGGCCACATCCGGGATCTGCCCGTCCCCAGGGACATGCCTGCGGACATGAAGAAGGGCCCCTACGCCAAGTTCGCGGTCGACGTGGACAACGGGTTCGACCCCTACTACGTGGTCGACCCGGACAAGCGCAAGAAGGTGGCCGAGCTCAAGCGCCTGCTCAAGGGCGCCGACGAGCTTCTTCTCGCGACAGATGAGGACCGCGAGGGCGAGGCCATCGCGTGGCATCTGCTCGAGGTGCTCAAGCCCAAGGTGCCGGTCCGTCGCATGGTGTTCCACGAGATCACCAAGGAAGCAATCATCCGCGCTGCCAACGAGACCCGGGAGCTTGACACCCGGCTGGTGGACGCTCAGGAGACCCGCCGCATCCTCGACCGCCTCTATGGGTACGAGGTCTCCCCGGTCCTGTGGCGCAAGGTCCGGCAGGGGCTTTCGGCCGGCCGCGTGCAGTCCGTCGCGACCCGCATCGTGGTTGAGCGCGAGCGTGAGCGGATGGCATTCCGTCGCGCATCCTACTGGGACGTCGAGGGTGACTTCGCGCCGGATTCGGCTGCGGCACAAGCGTTTACGGCACGACTGAGCATGGTCGACGGCTTGCGAGTGGCCACTGGTCGGGACTTCGGCGACGACGGGATCCTGAAGGGCTCCAGCGTTGTCCAGCTCGACGAGGCCGGCGCCAACCTGATCGCCAATTCGGTCATGGACGATGCCAGTGTCAAGGTCACCGACGTCGCCGAGAAGCCTTACACTCGCCGCCCCTACGCGCCGTTCACGACCTCGACGCTGCAGCAGGAGGCGAGCCGCAAGCTGCGTCTGTCGAGCAAGAACGCCATGCGGGTGGCCCAGCGACTGTACGAGAACGGCTACATCACCTACATGCGGACCGACTCGACCACGCTGTCGGAGGCCGCGCTGACGGCTGCCCGCAGCCAGGCACGGGACATGTATGGCGCGGAGTATGTCCCGGACTCGCCTCGCCGCTATGAGAAGAAGGTCAAGAACGCACAGGAGGCCCACGAGGCGATCCGGCCTGCGGGGGACCGCTTCCGCACACCGGCACAGGTTGCAGGCGAGCTGCGGGGCGAGGAGTTCGCGCTCTACGAGCTGATCTGGAAGCGCACCGTCGCCTCGCAGATGGCAGATGCCCGCGGCTCCACCGCCACGGTCAAGCTCGGAGCCACTCTGGCTGACGGCCGAGTCGTCGAGTTCTCCGCGAGCGGCACCGTCATCACGTTCCGCGGTTTCCTCGCCGCCTACGAAGAGGGCCGCGACGATGATGCGACGGCGCGCGCCCAGGCGGCGGACGAGGAGCGTCGCCTGCCGAAGCTCTCTGTCGGGGTACCGCTCGACGTGCTCCGCGCGCAGGCGGGCGGACACGAGACGTCGCCTCCGGCTCGCTATACGGAAGCAACGCTGGTGAAGTCCATGGAGGAGAAGGGGATTGGCCGGCCGTCCACCTATGCGGCGACCGTCGGAACGATCCAGGACCGCGGCTATGTGAACAGCCGTGGCTCCGCCCTGATCCCGACGTGGCTGGCATTCGCGGTGACCCGGTTGCTCGAGGAGCACTTCAGCAAGCTCGTCGACTACGACTTCACGGCCTCGATGGAAGAGGACCTCGACCGCATCGCCAACGGGGAGGAGCAGCGCATCGACTGGCTGAAGCGCTTCTACTTCGGCGAGGAGTCCACCTCCGGCGAAGGCCTGCGACAGCTCGTAGATGACCTCGGCGAGATCGACGCGCGCGAGATCTCCACCATCCCGATCGGCGAGGGAATTGTCGTGCGGGTGGGCCGTTATGGTCCCTATGTCGAGGAGACCCTCCCAGCGGGGGTCGACCCGGCCACGGGTGAGGTTGCCGATGGCGCCACCGGTCAGGTCCGTCGCGCCACGATCAACGACAACATCGCGCCGGACGAGATGACGCCGGCGATGGCTCGCGAGCTCCTCGAGGCGGCCGCCGACGATGGCCGGGTCCTTGGTCAGGACCCCGCGACCGGGCGCGACATCGTGGCCAAGGCCGGTCGCTACGGTCCGTACGTCACCGAGGTGCTGCCCGAGGACATCGCCGCGCTCAAGGGCAAGTCCAAGGTCAAGCCGCGAACGGCCAGCCTCTTCAAGGACATGGACCTCGCCTCCCTCGACATCGGCACGGCCCTGCAGCTGCTTACCCTGCCGCGCACGGTCGGCAAGGACCCCGAGCAAGGCGAGGAGATCACGGCGCAGAACGGTCGCTATGGCCCATACCTGAAGAAGAGCACCGACTCGCGCTCCCTCCAGAGCGAGTCGCAGCTGTTCACGATCACTCTCGAGGAAGCTCTCGCGATCTATGCACAGCCCAAACAGCACGGTCGCGCCGCTGTGGCTCCGCTCAAGGAGCTGGGTGACGATCCCACCTCGGGCAAACCGATGGTGGTCAAGGAGGGCCGCTTCGGCGCCTACGTCACCGACGGCGAGACCAACGCGACCTTGCGCAAGGACGACCAGCCCGAGACGATCACGCCGCAGCGGGGCGCAGAGCTGTTGGCCGAGAAGCGTGCTCGTGGTCCGGTGACCCGCAAGAGGGCCGCCAAGAAGAGCACCAAGAAGACGGCAGCCAAGAAGTCTGCAACCAAGAAGTCTGTAACCAAGAAGGCTGCGACGAACAAGGCTGCCGCCAAGCAGGGCTGACCAGGGGCTATCGGAGCGATGTCGTCCAGCCGGCGAGCTGGGCGGCCACCTTCGCGTAGGTGATTCGACCCTCGGCAACACCGATGACCAGGTCGTATGCCGCATCCTCGGGCGCGCGCAGGGTCAGGCCGTTGATGCCGTAGAAGACCACAGTGGCCACCCAGGAGAGGCGTTTGTTGCCGTCGACCAAGGCGTGATTGCGCACGATCGACTCAAGGAGGACGGCCGCCTTGGTATCCAGATCCGGGTACGCGTCGTCGCCGAACACCGTTGCCTTTGGCCGGTGGGCTGCGGAGTCGAGCAGGCCGAAATCCCGAACCTGCAGCCCACCCAGCTCCTCGACGATAAGGAGCAGGTCGTCCGTCGTCAGGTAAGCCGTGTTCTCAGACGTCATTGAGCCAGGCGGTCGAGCAGGGGCCCGTAGTCCTTGATGGCGTCGCGGGCCAGCGCGCGGACCTGCTTGTCGCGGGAAAGTCGGGCCCCCCGATCGAGAATCGCGCGGTTGATCTCTTCGTTCTTGCTGACACCCTCTGACTCGGCCAAAGCCGTGAGCACGCGCTCGGCCTCGTCGCTCAGTCGTACGTTCATCGCCATGGTCGTCATGGTACCAACCTCGCACCACCCACCGGCAGTCGCGCGGAGCGGTAGTGGGACCGCTCGGCATACCGTGGTGAGTATGACTTGACCCTCACCCGACGTGAGGCCGCACGGTAGGGACATGACCGCTATGACGACAGCAAACGGGCAGGCGCTCACAGCTTTGACGGTGGGCCAGGTGGCCGAGCAGCTCGGCGTGACGGTGCGCACGCTGCATCACTATGACGAGATCGGCCTGCTGGTCCCGAGCGAGCGCTCGTCGGCCGGCTACCGGCTCTACACCCACCCAGACATCGTGCGCCTGCAGCATGTGGTGGTCTATCGCCGGCTCGGGTTCGCCCTGGAGGAGATCGCTCTCCTGCTGGACGACCCGTCCGCTGACGTGGGCGAGCACCTGCGTCGTCAGCGCAAAGCGGTCATGTCCCGGCTGGACGAGATGAGCGAACTCGTGACGGCACTCGACCGAGCACTGGAGAAGGAAGTGTCTGGCATCAAGCTGAGCAAGGAAGAGCAGCAGGAGCTGTTCGGTAATGGCTTCTCCGACGAGTACGCCGTCGAGGCGAAAGAGCGCTGGGGCGATACCGAGGCCTGGAAGCAGTCCCAGAGGCGGACGACCAAGTACACCAAAGCGGACTGGGTCCAGATCAAAGCCGAGATGGATGCGACCAACGAAGCATTCGTCTCGTCGATGGCCGATGGCGAGCCGGCGGCCAGCGAGCGCGCGATGGACGCAGCCGAGCAGCACCGGCTGCACATCCACCGCCGGTTCTACGACCTCACGCCGGACTTCCACCGAAATCTCGGCGACATGTACCTCGCGGACCCGCGCTTCACCAAGACCTACGAGGACATCAAGGTGGGGATGGCGCAGTACGTCCGAGACGCGATCCATGCGAACGCAGACAGAGCCGCGAGGGCCGCGAACACGCAGACCTAGCAGGCTGTATGCCGTGTGCCGTACCTCGGGTGCGGCACACGACATACAGCTGGGTCGGCGGGCAACTGCGTGTGGGCGCTGTGGGAGGACTGCCATAGGCTCGGGCCCGTGACCCAGCCGGAGCCTTCGTTGTCCTCGCGCGGCCTGTTCATCGCCCTCGAGGGCGGCGACGGAGCGGGCAAGTCGACTCAGGGCCGGCTGCTGCGGGTGTGGCTCGAAGGCCTCGGCCACACGGTGGTGATGACTCGCGAGCCGGGTGGCACGGACTTCGGCCGCAGCGTTCGTGAGCTGGTGCTGCACGGTGACTACGTAGCCCCGCGAGCAGAGGCCCTGTTGTTCGCCGCGGACCGCGCTCACCACGTGGAGACCCTGATCCGGCCGGCGTTGACGCGCGGCGAGGTGGTCATCACCGACCGCTACATGGACTCCTCGATCGCCTACCAGGGCGCCGGGCGTGACCTCGGGGTCGACGAGGTGCGCGAGCTCAACGTGTGGGCAACCGGCGGTCTGGTGCCGACTCTCACGGTCCTGGTCGACCTGCCGGCTGCGGTTGGTCGCGCCCGCCGAGAAGGGGTTCACGATCGCCTCGAGTCCGAGGCCGACGACTTCCACGGCGCGGTGCGCGAACATTTCCTTGCCCTCGCGGGCGCGGACCCTGACCGGTACGTCGTCGTCGACGGCGGACTGCCAGCCGAGCAGATCCATGAGCTGGTCCGGGCGAGAGTGGCCATGCTGCTCACCCTGCCCCCAACGCCGGGTGTGGCGCGATGAGCGTCTGGGACGACGTCGTCGGTCAGGAGCCAGCGGTCGCGACGCTCCAGCGAGCGGTCGCCGACCCGAACGCCATGACCCATGCCTGGCTGCTCACCGGACCTCCCGGATCGGGCAGATCCGTTGCGGCCAAAGCGTTTGCGGCCGCTCTGCAGTGTCCCGACGGTGGTTGCGGAACCTGCCACGAGTGCCGCACTGCGCTCGAGGGCACGCATGCCGACGTCGACGTCATCGCGACCGAAGGGCTCACCCTCAAGGTGGAGCTGGCTCGCGACCTGGTCCAGCTGGCCGCGCGGCGACCTTCGGTCGGGCGCTGGCGCGTGATCGTCATCGAGGATGCCGACCGCCTGCACGAGCGAGCCGCCGATGCCTTGCTCAAGGCGCTCGAGGAGCCGGTGGCACGGACGGTCTGGATCCTGTGCGCACCCTCACTGGAAGACGTGATCATCACGATCCGATCGCGCTCGAGGCACGTACGGCTACGCACACCCCCGGTCGAGGCGGTGGCGGCGCTGCTGGTGCGCCGCGATGGCATCGACCCCGCCATGGCCACCTTTGCTGCCCGGGCGGCGCAGTGTCACGTGGGGCTCGCTCGCCGGTTGGCCCGCGACGAGGGGGCCCGGATCAGGCGACGCGACGTCATCGCTCTCGCGGGGAAGATCCGCAGCGTCGGTGACGCTGTCGGAGCCGCGGCCGATCTTGACGCCATCGCCAAGGAGGAGGCAGCTGCGTCCTCGACCGAACGTGACGGAGCCGAGAAGGCCAGGCTGATGGAGACCCTGGGCGCCGACCCCGGTGCAAGAACGCAACCGCCGCACGTGCGCTCACAGATCGCGGCGCTGGAGAGGGATCAGAAGACCCGGGCTACCCGCTTCTCGCGGGACGTCATCGACCGGTCGCTGATCGACCTCCTCTCGGTCTACCGAGATGCCCTGGTCCTGCACACCGGCGCCCAGATCGGGCTGGTCAACCAGGACATGGGCGAGCAGGTCCAGCAGCTGGCCCGAGCGCTGCCACCCGAGCGGCTGCTGTCGGCCATGGATGCCATCGGCACCGCCCGCGAACGGATCGACGCCAACGTGCACCCGCTGCTGGCCCTTGAGGCAATGGCGATCTCCCTCCAGCTGCCCCGCTGACCTGCGTCCGTGGCCGACTGGCCCAGGGTTTCGGGATACCGTCAGAGGGCGCTTCAGCAGATCGACGACGGGAGAACGCGTGACATCCACGGGAGCCACCGATGTCAACCGTTCGCGGCGCGCGCGGCGCCTCATCCTGTCGCTGACACCGGCCCTGGCAGTGGTGTTGACCGTCTCAGGATGCGCTCTCACGTCCGGGCAAGACGAGGCAAGGACGCCCAGCCCTGCACAGAAGAGCGCCGCCCAGGTGCCCCCGACAGGGGAGGAGACGCTGGCCAAGTTCTACCGGCAGGATCTGGCGTGGTCACAGTGCGGGCCTAACCAGTGTGCCCGGCTCACGGTGCCGATCGACTACTCCAAGCCGGACGGCGACACGGTCAGGCTGGCTGTGCTCAGGGTCGCGGCCAAGAGCCCTTCCAAGCGGATCGGCTCGCTGCTGGTCAACCCGGGCGGCCCGGGTGCGTCCGCTGCGAGCTATGCCAGCGCGGCCGACCTCATCGTCACGAAGCCGGTTCGGGCGGCATACGACATCGTCGGTTTCGACCCCCGTGGCGTGGGCAACTCCTCGCCGATCAAGTGCATGAGCGACCGTGAGCTCGAGAGCTACCTGGGCTCCGACCCGACGCCTGACGACAAGACCGAGGAGCAGCACTTCGCGGACACGGCCAAGGCGTTCGCCGATAAGTGCAAGGCCAACGGAGGGCCTCTGCTCGGCCACGTCTCCACGATCGAGGCGGCCAAGGACATGGACGTGCTGCGCGCGGCGTTGGGCGAGACCAAGCTGGACTACTTGGGTCAGTCCTACGGCACGTTCCTGGGCGCGACGTATGCCGACCTGTTCCCCAGCAAGGTCGGCAAGTTCGTCCTCGATGGCGTGGTGGACCCGAACCTCACCTGGAGTCAGGCCAACGAAGGACAGGCGGTCGGGTTCGAGACCGCCACCCGCGCCTACGTCCAGGACTGCGTCCGCAAGGGTGGCTGCCCGCTCGGTGGCTCCCTCGAATCCGGGATGCAGAGGCTGCGCGACTTCCTCAAGGCACTGGACGCCAAACCGCTGCCCTTGGACGACCCCTACGTTAAATCGCTCACCGAGGGTTGGGGGTCGGTCGGGATCGCCGCCGCGATGTATGACGCGCGGCTCTGGGGTCAGCTAACTGAGGCTCTCCGTGCCGCCTTCGCCGGCTCGGGCGACCGCCTGATGGCTCTTGCCAACCGGTACGCGCACCGCGACGACCAAGGCAACTATGGTGACAACCTGCTTCAGGTGATCTTTCCCGTGAACTGCCTGGACAGGTCCGAATCCAGCGACCCGGCCCACTTCGAGTCCGACGAGCAGTCGTTGAGCGCCAAGGCGCCGACCTGGGGACCGTTCCTGGCATGGGGCAGCATGCCGTGTGGTTTCTGGCCGGTAGCGGCGAACAACGCTCCCAAGAAGATCTCCGCCGCCGGCAGTGGACCGATCGTGGTCGTGGGTAATACGCGGGACCCTGCAACGCCATACAAGTGGGCGCAGGCTCTTGCCGCGCAGCTCGAGAACGGGCACCTCATCACCTACGACGGCGACGGCCACGCGGCATACAACCGGTCCAACTCGTGCGTCAACGACGCGGTCGACGGCTACCTCTTGAAGGGCGCCGTGCCGCCGCCCGCGCTCAAGTGCTGAGCTAGGCCATTGCGTCCTGCCGGCGGACGCGGGTGGCCGGGCAGGCCCTGTTCGAAGATCCGCCCGATCTTCCGTATACTCGTGCAGCGTGTCTCCGGGCACCCGCCGCCTTAGCTCAGTCGGCTAGAGCGATTCACTCGTAATGAATAGGTCATCGGTTCGATTCCGATAGGCGGCTCCACCGCATCACCGCAGGTCAACGGGGGTTTACGTCCCCGATCACGGGGCCCGATCCGACCCAGGATCGGGCCCCGTGGGCGTATTTTGGTCATACACGGGATCTGCGACGCCCTCTGTGAGCGTTGTCCGGGCGGGTGGAGGTGGTGATGACCGCCCCGGGCGCGTCCAGGATGGCGTTGATGACGATGTGCACGCCCTTGCCCGAGCGAGGCGGGCCCAACAGGACCATGGAGTCCTCGATGCTCGCGTAGCAGTCCACCCCACGCGCGCTACCTAGCCGATGTCCCAGCTCGCCGACCTGGGCGTGGACCAGCGATGGGCGCAGGTCCGCTGCCCGGGCGATCAACGCCCTCGCGCCTGCGACCTTGGCAACCTCAGCCCTTGAGGCCAGTCCCTGGATGCGTCGGGGATCTTGGGCGCGCGACGTCTTGTTCCTCACCGACGCCCACCAGCCCGCAGCCACCACGATGACGAGCACCGCGATCACCGAAGCAGTTGAGGTCCAGTACAACCACGCGGGCCCAACCGGCTGCCCCCACGCGACCGAGGGGTTTTCACCGTGGGCGATGGCGACGACGCCAGACCCTGGGTTGACCGCGGGGACCGGGTGACTGGACAGAATCGCCGCGATCGCCGCTCCGGCCCAGAGAAGGCCGGAGGCGACCGCAGCAGCGAAGACTGCGCTGAGCACCAGCGTGTCCGTGGTGCTCAGAGTGCCGGGGCGGGCGGATGAAGGCGACATGCCCCGTCTAGCCAGGAGGCGGGTACATCAATCGATCAGATGACTGGCAAGGGTATTTCGTTCTGATCGAGACCCTACGGGCGCCGAACATCCCCGTCGCGTGTCCAGACCTAGTATTGCGTGCCGGGCGCTTTCCCGAGTATGTTCTCTGCATACCCCCAGTCGCCTCGGTGGCTGGGTGCGAAGCCCCGCTAACGCGGGGCTTCTGCTTTGTTCGACGTCACCAACCGGCAGGTTTCGTGATCGTCGCCCCGACCGCGTCGATCAGAGTCGGTGGGAACTGACTTGCCCGCAGGACTCCTCCTCGGATTTGCTTGATGAAGTTCGGGTTGCATCGCATCAGCATGCGGCTCGGGTTCGGCTGGGGGTTGAGCAGTCCAACAACCTTGCCCAACTCGTGTCGCACGATCCGGATCGGCTCAGTCAGGTCAGAGTCATTACTGACCACGACAAAGGCTTCAGCGTCGTCTCAGAACGCGTCGACAAGCAGGTACGTCGCCAAGTTGACGTCAGAGCCCTTCTCCTCGGTCTTGATGACCTTGACGGTCTTCGCGCCCACAACGGGGGGTGTCGCCAGCGGCATTCTGGTCTCGGTGACCATGAAGTTCCCGAAGTGCACCTCCACTTTGGGCAGGGTGTACAGCGCCCTGAGGTATGCCTGTTGGCGCACCGGCCCCTGGAGATGGCCGTTCGAGGTCGGCGACGGATGTCCGCCGACGATGACCACAGCAGCGACGAAGGCCGGCAGCATCAACGCGGTCGCTCCAAATACCCACTTCCTCCGGACAATGAACCCAGTGAGCTGGCTCATGCGAGATGGCCGCCCTGGGCGTTGAAGAAGTTCACGAGGAACGTGGCGCCCCCGATCAGGAACGCCGCAGCGAGTGCGACCAACACCCCAGACTTGCCCTTGCCTGCGACATGGGGATTGCCAGAGTGCGACCGATGGCCCACGCGATCGCCGAGATGGCGATTCCCGCGACGGAGGCAACGAGCCCGAACGTAAGCAAAGCGCCCACGATGGACTCCAGAGAAGCAATCCCAGGCAGGCCCGTGCGGTTCGGCTGGATGTTGACGTCGCTGACGAACATGTTGACTGCCCTTCGCGTCCAACAGGCGGGCTGATCCCACCGACGCAGCGCATACACCCCGGGCGGTACAACATGCGGTAGCCCTCCGCCGACGGCAACCAAAGAAGTCACGTCATGGAACAACCCAAGCGAAGTTCCGCGCCAGCTCCGGGCATCACCCACGGACCGCCGAAGTCGTTCTTCCATCAGGAACGGGGAATGCAGAAGGTCAGGAGGTCAAAAATGGCGTGTTGTATGACGCCCCGGTCCCGGGATCCCCACCGGACAGGGCAAACGGGGACATGGCCTCCCACACAACGTCCGACCGCTGGCGTTCCCACGTAGAACGTTCGTCATGCGGGATGGCTCTGACAGGGATAAGGCACGCCCTGGCAGTGGCTACAAGTAGGAACACACCGTGGGACCCCCGGCTGGAGGTCGCGGATGAAGTCACGGCGCGTCATCTGGGAATGACGCCGGACCGCGATCCAGGCGAGCGCTGCCCTGCCACCAGGTGAGCCGGCCAGCTTCAGGAGCATGCCGCCGACCGCGGCGACGGCCGCCGACACGACACCCAATACCACGGCTTGCGCAGACACCCGACACCCGACCACGGCCTGATGAGCGCAATCTGATCGCGGTGGGATGGGAGCCGCTGGAACTACGGGGTCAGCCGGGCGAAGTCAATGAGCACACATGGGGCAGGCCTTCGTCGGCCACCAGCCGACGAGGACACGCTCCCATCCCACCTGGTCAGAGATGGGTTAGGCGGTAGCGGGCGGGCTGGGCGAACCGATCTCCTCTTCCGGTGAGACGCGCCGCAGGTGGGCGAAGCCGAGCAGCGAGAGGAGGAGCATCACGGCTGCGCCGATGAAAGCGCCGATCGCGGCGTAGCCGGCGATCGTGCCCATGGTGCCGAAGGCGTAGGCGTTGAGCAACAGCCCGCGCAGGGTCTCACCCTTGAACATGGTCGCCACCTGTCCGGCCAGCTTGGCGTCGTCGGGTGCGGCCTGCGCCTTTGTGCTGAGCTCGGCGTACGTCTGGCCGCCGCCGACCTCCTTGAGGTGCACTGCGAAGAAGTGGTTGGCGTAGGCCTCGGCCTGCTGGCCGGTGAGCAGCTGCTGGCCGGCGTACTGGTTGAGGAACGGGCCGATGTCCGGGCTGGCAGTGGCCTCTCCCTTGGGTGGGAAGAAGATCTTCTGCTCACTGAGTTGGGT
>JBBQUB010000062.1:0-13225 GCA_038212865.1 Actinomycetales bacterium | reverse complement strand
CTGCCCAGGAAGTACTGGGTCAGGACCAGAATCGCCGCCGCGGCCAGCGCTGCATAGGGCATGAGGCTGGCCGGGACGACGGCCACTGGCTCTGACTCGCTCAGCTGCAACTCCTCGGTGCGGATCAAGCCGCCAAGTCCGATCAGCGCGAAGGCCAGGCACCAACCCACGTCGACCGCACTGACCGACGCGAAACTCCCGATCGTCGTCAGGTAGGCGAACGCCCCATCCGAGAGGGCCATCGCGCACAGTCCGAGGCTGACCAGGATGAGCGGCGCCCTTCGCCGACTGCCCTGGGCGAGCGCCAGCAACGCAACGGTCAACAACAGGATGTCGCTGACCGGAGAGGCCACCGACACCGCAAGGGCGAAGCCGGACCCGTCGCCGGCCCGCACCATGGGCCCAAGCACCATGTACCAGGCGATGAGAGCGACCGAGCAGGTCACCGTCAAGCCGTCGAGCAGGCGGCGACGGTTGTCACCCGCAGCCGACCGCGTGGGGAGCAGCCAGATCGCCACCACCGCGGGTGGCACGAATCCGAGGAACCCGATGTCTGCGACCGAGGGGAAGGGTGTCTCGCGCCCCAACCAGACCTCATACATGGTCCATATCGTCTGGCCGGCGCCCCAGGATGCGCTGGCCAGCATGAAGTAAACCCAGGCCCACCGCAGCCGACCTCGGGTCCGCCCCGCGCCGACGGCGCAGCCGACCGCACCGGCAAACGCGAAACCCATCTGCATCACGTCGACCACCGCGACGTCGCCGGAGGAACCGAAGGGGCGCGCAAGGACCACGACCGAGATCGCCAGCAGGGCGACGGCGGCGGCGACTGCCGCTATGGCGAGGTATCGAGGCAGCGCCACCGACTGTCGGGGCATGTGCGCATCCGATCCAGGAAGGCCACCAAGTGATGACGATCACACGGTATCTTGCTCAAAGGCCCCACAGCGGGCGCCCGCACAAAGCCGACTGAAAGGGCGACCTGCATGCTTCTTGTCCCCCCGGATCTGGCGCGACGCAACGGACCGGACCGGCGCACCGCGGTGCGAAACCTGCTCCTTCGCGCGGTCGCTCCCGGCCTTGCCCTGTGGTTGGCCATCAGTGCGTTCGGCCAGCTCCTCACCGGGCCGCTCGTGGGCTGGAACCGCTCCGAGAGCGACCTTAACGAGTCGCTTCAGGACTCGCGCAACCAGACCTGGGACGCGATCACCGCAGTCTGGTCCCACATCGGCAATACCGAGATCATCATCGGCGTCTGCGCCGTCGCCGTCCTGGTCCTGTGGTGGCGCACCAGGCGTTGGTGGTTCGCGGTCATCCCTGCCATCGCGATCAGCCTGCAGGCGGCCATCTTCGTGTCCGCCACCCTCGTGACGGGGCGCCCGCGCCCGGATGTGCCGCATCTGGACCCAGCCCCTCCGACGTCCAGCTACCCAAGCGGCCATGTGGGCGCCAGCGTCGCGCTGTACGCCTCCTTCGCCATCATGGCCACAACGATCGAGCGGACCTGGCTGCGCCGGACCGTGATCGGTGTGTGTGCGGTCATCCCCGTGCTCGTCGCGTACGCGCGCCTTTACCGGGGTATGCATCACCTCAGTGACGTCGTCATCGGTGCCCTAAACGGGTTGGTCTGCGCAGGGCTGGCCACGCACTGTTTGCTTCACCGCCGCCGCGCGACAAGCTCGGACCTGCCCGCCCGGTAAGTGGGCGGTCCCGAGACCGCCACGAATGTCCGGGTTTGCGGCCCCGGGAAGCCCTTCCCTCAAGACGGGGACGGATTTTGGGGTTGTCCACGGGGGCGATTGGTGCTTGAGTCAAGGTTCTACGGAGTGGTCCAGAAGCGGCGCCATCTCGTCTCTCGTTCTTGAACGGATTCCTGATGACGCCGCTTGCTGATGCCCGGGCCCCACTCGCCAATGTCGACAACCATCACGAAAATGTCGACACCCATCACGAAACCAGGCTCCACGAACGCCATACGCTCACCGAGTCACTCTTGGCTCAGCTCGCCAGATCCCGCAGCGTCCACGAGCGCCGCCGGTTGCAGCAGGAAGTGGTGTTGTTGAATCTCGGCCTGGCGGACAGCATTGCCGCCCGGTACGCCGGTCGCGGCGTCGACTGGGACGACCTGGTCCAAGTGGGCCGGGTCGGACTGCTCAAGGCTGTGGTCGGCTTCCACGCCAGCAAGGGTGCAGGCTTTCCTGCCTACGCCACCCCGACGATCGCAGGCGAGATCAAGCGCTACTTCCGGGACTTTGGCTGGATGGTCCGCCCCCCTCGCCGCCTCCAGGAGCTCCACACCGAGCTGAGCGCCGTCGAGCCGGACCTTCAGCACCTCCTCCACCGGTCGCCATCGGCCGGCGAGCTCGCCGACGCGCTGGGGATCGAGCCGGGAGAGCTGTCGGACGCGCTCGTCGCCCGAAGCGGCTATACAGCTCTATCGCTGGATGCGCCCACCCGCGCCGACTCGGGCCTGTCGCTCGGCGACGGTCTGCCCGATGACAGCGATCCGTACGCGGAGGTGGAGCGGGCCGAGTGGCTCCGCCCGGCGCTGGCGGGACTGAGCGAGCGCGAACGCCTGATCATCCGGCTGCGGTTCGTCGACGGTCAGACCCAAGAGCAGATCGGTCGTCGACTCGGAGTCAGCCAGATGCAGGTCTCGCGGCTGCTCGCAGGCATTCTCCGAAGGTTGCGCGACGACCTCGGGATCGCGGACGACGCAGCCATCGCCTGACTCGCGACTCTTTTCGGCGGCTGGTTTGGGATTCGCCCACCTGGGCATCGTTGTGTGCATGACTCACGTCGAGATCCCACGCCCCTCCGACGGCGACGTCGTCGAACTGATCGTGGCTGACCACAAGGTGTTCGAGGCACTGCTGCGCGAGCTCCGCGATTCCACAGCTGACCGCCAGGGCGCCAGGAGCGACTTAGCCAATCTCCTGATCGCCCACGGCGAGGCGGAGGAGTCCGAGGTCTATCCGAAGCTGGTTCGCAAGGATGCCATCGAGGCGGGGGAAGTGGAGCATGCCGAGCACGAGCACGCCGAGGGCAACGAGAAGCTGCTTGACCTGCTGGAGTGCAAGGCCACGGACACGGCGAAGTTCGACGCGGCCGTGGAGGAGCTGCAGAAGGCGCTGACCCACCACATCGGCGAGGAGGAGCAGACGATCCTCAACCCGGCCCGAAGCGACGTCGACGACGCGACTCGCAGGCGGCTGGGCGTCGCCTTCGCTCGTGTCCGAGCGGACTGCCTCGACGCTGGCGTCGGTGACATCGACTACGTGCGCAAGCTGGTGACAGAGGCTCGCCGGGAAGGAAAGCTCGATGCGTAGCGGAAAGCTCGCTGGCCGCCTCCCGCGAGGCGTCTCCGTCGCGGCTCGCCTGGATAGCCTTCAGGTCAAGCTTCCCCCGGAAAGCTGAGCACCTGACACGCAGGAGTCCCGGCCAGCATCCGGTCGGGACTCGTCGGCCTTGGGGAACAACGTCCGTGGACGCTCAGCCAACGCCTGGGCAACTCTTGATGGCGTCGCCCAGCGCAGCGGCCTCGTCCGGAGTCATCTCGACGACCAAGCGTCCGCCGCCCTCGATCGGCATGCGCAAAACGATGCCGCGGCCTTCCTTGGTGACCTCGAGCGGCCCGTCTCCGGTCCTCGGCTTCATCGCCGCCATGGGTAATCCCTCTTCCGTTGTTCTGCGTGGGGACCTCGCGTACGCCCTCTTACTCACCATTATCGTGCCTACGTCCCCCAGCACGAAATCTCGATCCGACAGACTGTGCGCTGTGCCCGCCTGCTTCGTATGTTCTACCTCCGGGTGGAACCACCTCAGGTCTGGCGGCGCCCTCATCGCGGGATCACCCGCTCAGACATCAAGACAGGGAGCTGGCCGGCATGGCAGAGCACGAGACCACACCCGAGACTGAGAGCTCGCCCTCCCGGCGCGGAGCCGTCCTGCTTGACCGCTCCGACGGTGTCGCGACCGTGACCTTTAACCGTCCTGAGGCGATGAACGCGCTGGACATCGCCACCAAGGAGCACCTGCTGGCGACTCTTGAGCAGGTGGCAGAAGATCCGGCCATCCGGTGCGTGGTGCTGACGGGCACGGGGCGGGCCTTCTGTGTGGGTCAAGACCTGCGCGAGCACATCGTGCTGCTCTCCCGCCGGGACGAGTCCCTGTGGTCCACGGTCCCCGAGCACTACAACCCCATCGTTGAGCTGCTCGCAACCATGAACAAGCCCGTCATCGCCGCGATCAACGGCGTAGCCGCCGGCGCTGGCGCGTCGTTCGCGTTCGCCGCCGACCTGCGCATCATGGTGGACACGGGGGGCTTTAACCTCGCGTTCGCCGGCATCGCGTTGTCGTGCGACTCGGGCGCGAGCTGGACCCTGCCGCGCCTCATCGGCACGGCCAGGGCTAAGGAGCTACTGATGTTCCCTCGCACGATCCCCGCGGCCGAGGCGCTCGAGCTGGGCATGGTCAACCGTGTGGTCAGTGCCGAAGACCTCCCCGCCGTGGTCGGTGAGCTTGCCAGGAGCCTCGCCACCGGCCCGACCTTGGCCTATGGCGCCATCCGGCGCTCGGTGGACTTCTCGGCAGGTCACCCACTGAGCGATTCATTGGCCCAGGAAGCCGGGCAGATGGCGCTCACCGGCGGTAGCCACGACCATGCGTCGGCTGTGGCGGCCTTCATCGCCAAGGAGAAACCGACCTTCCAGGGTCACTGAGGCAAGCGCCTATCGCTGGGCAGCCCAGTTCCCGAGCGGATGATCGCTCAGGGAACGCGGCGCATCAGCCGGTAACCGCCGCCCTCCTGAACGAGCACGTAGGTCGTGCCGGGGTGCAAGGACTGGGCGTACTGCACAGCGTCAGGAATCGGCGGGTTCCAGCCCGCCTGGTCGTCGATCAGGACGAACTGCGGTACGACTGGCGCGGCACTGCCGATCCAGAACACCCGGGTTCGCTTGGTGAGCTGGGCAATCAGGCCGATGTCGGTCTCGATGGTGGCACCGTCGGGGATCCTCGACAGAACCCGCTCGGCGGCTGGGGCCCGGGGGCTGGGCTGGAAGGTCGCGGGATCGACGAGGTCTTTGAATGGGTAGCGCGTGCAGAAAAAGAGTCCGATGAGCAGGGCCAGGGTCGGGGCCGCGCGGGCGTACCAGCGCAAAGGCCGCCAGCGGCCCCGCCGGGCTCGGACCACGCCGTCGATCAGTGCAGCGAAGACGATCGGCATCAGCACCAAGTCGTAGTGGAACAACTGACCCCAGAAGTTCTCGTTGGTCGAGACAAAGCGCCAGGCCAGCGTCGGCAACACCAGGATCACCAGCGGCGATCTTAGGGCCATGAAAGCCGTAACCCCCAGCAACAACAGCGCCGTGGTCGCCCTCGGCCCGGGTGCCGCCATCTCCTGAAAAAGATCGAGAATGCGCTGTAGGGGAGCGGCGCCGGTTCCAGACGGCGTCACCAGCCTGGAGAAGCCCGAGTTGCCCTCGGCGTTGAAGTGCGGGATCAGCACCGTCATCGTGAGCGCGAACGAGGCGAGCCCGAACGCGCCAAGTCCGTAACCCCATCGCCGGGCACCGACCAGAACAAGCACCAGCCCGAAGGCGGCAACGGTCAGACCGAGGTCCTCCTTCACCAGAACAAGGGGAGCCGCCCAGACCACCACCCGCTTCCAGCGGCCCGCGAAGAACGCCTCCGCGGCGAACGCCAGCAAAGGCACCGCCAAGGCCACCTCATGGACATCGAAGTCCACAGCGGCCTGAATGCCGTACGACATACCGAATGCCAGTCCGACCGCGATGCCGGCCCAGCGGCCCAGGTGGCGAATCCCGGCGCGGGTCATGGGGACAACACCCAAGGCGATCACCGCGGCCTGTCCGACGAGCAGCGTCACGGGGGTGGGGAACAGCCGATAGAACGGCGCGAAGACAGCGATGGCGGGGTTCCAGTGGTCGCCCAGGAAGTGATGACCCGCGCCCTCGAGATCGACGATGGGAGCCTGCAGGTTGGCATAGTGACGGATTGCCTGCTCGAAGATCCCCAGGTCGAACGACCGTGTGCCCAGCCGCTGAAACCGGGCCACCGAGATCGTCGCGTAGAGGCCGGCGAAGACCAGCGCCATCACCCAGGGCAGCACGCGCAACCAGGTCGGGCGAAGTGGTGTCAAGGTTCGCGCGCCGACGCTCTCATCGGCCGGCCTGCCGAGGGTCATCCAGTGCCTCTGAAGCAACCGGCCAGGTGGTCGTCGACGAGCCCGCACGCTTGCATGGCGGCGTACATCGTGGTGGGACCTACGAACACAAACCCTTTGTACTTCAACGTTTTTGCGAGCGCAACGGACTCCGCAGAGGTCGCCGGGACATCGGCCGAGGTCCGCGGTTGGGGACGTCCGACCGGCGCGAAGGACCACAACAGCTCATCGAGCCCACCCTCGTCGCGCAGCGCAACCACCGCCTGGGCGTTGGTCATTGCAGCCCTGATCTTGAGCCTGTTGCGGACGATTGAGGTGTCTGCCATCAAGCGCTGGTAGTCCGCCTCGGCGAAGGCTGCTACGGCCTCGACATCGAACCCGGCGAAGGCAGCCCTGAAGCCCTCGCGTTTGCGCAGGATCGTGAGCCAGGACAATCCCGACTGGAATGCCTCAAGGGTCAGCCGCTCGAAGAGCCGGGTCTCTCCGTGAACCACGACGCCCCACTCCTGGTCGTGATAGGCCATGTACTCGGCGGCGCTCAGGGCCCACGAACAGCGGGTCACGCCGGCCTCGTCGACCTGGAGATCGGCGACGCTCACGCTTGCCCTGGGGCAGGGTGCGCTGACCCGCGCACGGCCTCGGCGGCCATGTCGTCGATCACCGCGGCGAACAACGCCTTGTTGAGGCGGTCCGTCAGGGGGGCAAGCAGTCTGCCGAGAGCTGTCGGCCTGATCACGATGTTCTCGCGCCACAGCAGGAGCGTCTGCTGGCCGTCGGCGACGGGCGACACGCTCACCTCGGCCCATCCAGCCAACCATTGCCCGACCTTGACCAGTCGAAATGACCCCCGGCCGCCATCAGCCGGTGGAGACCAGTGGGTGATCCGCATCTCGTCGGAAAAGCGCAACCAGCCGACGCCAGTCCGTCCGGCGAACGACCAGCCGACCTGGGTCGGCCCCTGATCGAGGCGCATCGTGGTCAGCGGTATCCAGCGCGCGTGGCCCGCCCAGTCTGTGACGACGTCCCAAACCTGATGTGGCGGTGCCCCGACAGTGCGCTCGATCGCGAACGTTCCCATCGTTTGGTCACTGCTCCTGCGTGACGCTGCTGCCACCGCGCGAGTCGTCGAGGGGAAGCCACGGCGCGCCCTCGGCGGGAGTCTCGGCGCCTCCGGCGGGAAACGCACCTCCCTCAGCCGGCGCGGCACCGGCCTTTTCGAGCTCACGCAAACGGGTGCTCAGGGCGTCAATCACCTCATCCACCTGGTCCATGCGGTATCCGCGCAGTCCCCGGTCGAACCGCAGCGCTTCGAGATCGTCGGCGGCCAGCGACTCGGCTGGGAGCCCGGCGAAGGCATGACTGGACGTGGGCTCGGCCATAAATCCATTGATCCCGCCCAGGAAAGCAGCGGTCGTCAGACCGATCAGCAGAACCACGATGACTAAGAGGAACACGATCACGAGATGATCGTGTCATGCCTCACCACGTTTCCCCCCCCCGCGACCTACGTCTGCGCGACCGCATCTTTGCCCCGGGCAAGACCGGACTGTTGGCGATCATCAACCGCACCCCCGACTCCTTCTATGACGAGGGCCGATACCTCCACGACGAGGCCGCACTCTCCGCAGTCACGCGCGCCGTGGCCGACGGAGCCGATGGAGTGGACGTCGGAGGCGTCAAGGCCGGTCCTGGTCCGGAGGTCAGCACTGCCGAGGAGCTTCGCAGGGTGGTGTCTTTTGTTGCGGCCATCCGCGCAGCCCATTCCGACCTGGTGATCAGCATCGACACCTGGCGAGCCACGGTTGCCGATGCCGCCTGTGAGGCGGGCGCAGATCTGATCAACGATGCCTGGGCCGGCCATGACCCCCAGCTGTCGGCCGTCGCTTCGGCCCACGGCGTGGGCTACCTGTGTGCCCATACCGGTGGCCATCCGCCGCGCACCGACCCGCACCGGGTCCGATACGACGACGTCGTCGCCGAGACGGTCGCGAACCTGACCCGCCAGGCCGAGGATGCGCTGGCGGCCGGCGTGCGCGCCGACGGTTTGTTGATCGATGCCGCCCAGGACTTCGGCAAGAACACCTACCACTCCCTCCAGGTCACGGGTCAGGTCAGTGCCCTGATCGAGACGGGTTGGCCGGTCCTGTTCGCAGTGTCCAACAAGAAGTTCATCGCCGAGACGCTCGGGCTTGAGGGCCGCAAGTCCGACCGCCTGATCGGGACACTGGCGACCACAGCCGTCGCGGCCTGGGAAGGCGTGCGGATGGTGCGGGCCCACGATGTGGCCCAGACCCGGCAGGTGCTGGACATGGTTGCGGCGCTACGCACCGGCACACCGAAACTGGCTCGTCGCGCACTGGCCTGAATCACCGCAGGCGGCCTGACTTGGCCAAGCCGGGTGCACTTGGCACAGCACGGCTCTTGTGCCAGGTCGACCCCACCTTTGCCGAGTCGCCCTGGGGGCAAAGGGTTCTATCCGACCCGCGACTCGTGTGCGTGCGGCTGGATCAGTGAGGCGCTGAGCATGGTGACCAGCTCGGGGACATCCTCCTCCGCCAGGCGAAGGGTGGCCCGGCAGATATCGTCCTGCCAGATCGAGAGCACGACGCGACCCGCGTCCGGATGCGACGAGACCCGCAGCCGCCTCCCCTCCCTGTCGCGTCCGAGCAGCGTGCTGCCCAGTCGAGGGATCGGCGAAACCGTCATCTCGCAAGTATGCGTCGGGAGCGCACCGCCCCACCAGCGATTGACCAAAGTCCGCAGGCGAGGGCCTCTATTCGGGAAGCTTGGGGGCGATCTCGTGGTCACCGCTGACAATGATGTGCACGGCCTCGTCCACGTCGTCGGTGACGTTCAGGAGGTCGACGTCGGGAAGGCTGATGTTTCCCGTGCCCGCGGCTGTATGCCGCAGCCAGTCGAGCAGGCCACCCCAGTACGCCGTGCCCAGGAGCACGAGCGGAAAGGAGGTGACCTTGCGCGTCTGTACCAAGGTCACAGCCTCGAAGAGCTCGTCCAGGGTGCCGAAGCCCCCGGGCAGAACGATGAAACCCTGCGCGTACTTCACAAACATTGTCTTCCGAGCGAAGAAGTAGCGAAAGTTGACTCCGAGGTCGACGTAGCGGTTCAGCCCCTGCTCGAACGGCAGCTCGATCCCTAGACCCACAGAGGTGCCACCCGCCTCGAGGGCGCCCCTGTTGGCGGCCTCCATCGACCCTGGCCCGCCGCCGGTGATGACCGCATAGCCGGCCGCCACCAGCGCCCTGCCGACCGCAACACCCAGGGCGTAGTTGGGGTCATCTGGCTTGGTGCGCGCGGAACCGAACACGCTGACTGCTGGTCCCAGCTCGGCCAATGCCCCGAAGCCCTCGACAAACTCGCTCTGGATCCGCATCACCCGCCACGGGTCGGCATGGAGCCAGTCGGGGGGGCCGTCGTTCTCCAGCAGCCGCTGGTCCGCGGTGGTCGGCGGCACCTGGCTACGTCGCAACGTGACGGGGCCGGTGTGGTATTCGTAGCTCTTGTCGCTCACGGCACCAACCTATGCCCGACGATCAGGCCAGCCACCGCAAGAGTGCGGCCTCGGCGTCGATCAGCTGTTGCACCGGGCAGTGCTCGTGGTCGTGGTGGGCCCAGTTCGGGTCTCCTGGGCCGAAGTTCACCGCCGGGATCGAGAGCTGGGCGAACCTGGAAACGTCGGTCCACCCCTCCTTGGCATGGACCGGCACAGCCAGCGCCTCGACAAATGCCCTCGCGGCCGGCAGGTGTAGTCCCGGCCTCGCGCCGTCCGCGAGGTCGGTCACTTCCACGGCATACCCCTCAAGAAGCTCGGACACGTGGGCCAGCGCCTGTGCACCGGACATGTTGGGGGCGAAGCGGTAGTTGATCGTGACGACGCACTCGTCGGGGATGACATTGCCGGCAATTCCGCCCCGGATGGCGACCGCGTTCATGGCCTCGTGGTATTCAAGACCGTCCACCTCGATGGTCTGAGACTCGTAGGCCACCAGCCGGCCCAGGATGGTCGCCGCCTCGTGGATCGCGTTATGACCGTTCCACGGCCGCGCCGAGTGAGCAGCCTTGCCGTTCGCGGTGACATCAACCCGCAGCGTGCCCTTACAACCGCCCTCAACAGCACCGTTGGTGGGCTCGAGAAGCACCGCGAAGTCGGCATGCAGCAGCTCCGGGTTGTTCCTTCCCACGCGCGCCAGTCCGTTGCGCTCGCTCTCAACCTCTTCGCAGTCATAGAACACGTAGGTGATGTCGCGGGTCGGCTCGGCGAGCGCGGCTGCCAGACGCAGCTGCACTGCCACGCCGCCTTTCATGTCGCACGTGCCCCGGCCGACCAGGTTGACGCCTTCGCGACTCGTCGGAAGGTTCGGCGAGTCGGTCAGCGGGACCGTGTCAAGGTGACCGGCCAGGACGACCCGCTCGCCACGCCCCAGGTTGGTGCGAGCGACGATGGTATGCCCGTCACGGGTCACCTCCAGGTGGCTCAGCGGGCGAAGTGCGGCCTCGACGGCGTCGGCGATCTGCTGCTCGTTGCCGCTCACCGACTCGATGTCGCACAACGCTGCGGTCAAGGTCACGACGTCGGTGCCCAGATCGAGAGGGGGTGTGGGGGACATGACAGGCAGGGTATCCGGCGGGGCCTCACCTCCCCTTCAGTCCCTCGCCCTAGGCTTGGGCCCATGACGAGTGAGCGCAGCGCATGGGCGTACGGACTGGCCACGGTGACCGTGGGCGGGCAGGTGCTCGACACGTGGTTCCCCGCACCGGCGTTGGGACCTGCCGACGCCGAGGAGCCCTACGGCCCCCCGGCCGAGCTCGCGGCGGCCGCCAAGGACGACCCGAGGCGCGGTGTTCGCGCACAGGTGGTCCATGTCGCGATCGACCTGGACGCCCCTCCCATCGACGCCTCGGACGCCTACCTGCGGCTGCACCTTCTCTCGCACCGGCTGGTCAAGCCCAACACCATCAACCTCGAAGGCCTCTTCGGGGTGCTCAACAACGTCGTGTGGACCAGCGTTGGACCCTGTCCCGTCGAGGACTTCGAGCGCAGCCGCATGCGGCTGCGCCACTCCGGCGCCGTCCAGGTCTTCAGCGTCGACAAGATCCCCCGAATGACCGACTACGTGGTGCCGAGCGGGGTGCGCATCGCGGATGCCGACCGGGTGCGCCTCGGCGCCTACCTGGCCGAGGGCACCACCGTCATGCATGAGGGCTTCGTCAACTTCAACGCCGGGACCTTGGGCACCTCCATGGTCGAGGGCAGGATCGTGCAGGGCGTCGTGGTGGGTGACGGCTCGGACATCGGCGGCGGAGCCTCAATCATGGGGACTCTCTCCGGCGGCGGCACCGACCGCATCAGCATCGGTGAACGCTGCCTGCTCGGAGCCGAGTCGGGAATCGGTATCTCGCTGGGTGACGACTGCGTCGTTGAGGCCGGGCTCTATGTCACTGCCGGAACCAAGGTCACGCTGGAGGACGGCCGAGTGGTCAAGGCCAGAGACCTCTCAGGCAGCTCGGGGATGCTGTTCCTGCGCAACTCGGTCACCGGGGCCGTTGAGGCACGCTCCCGTGCCGGTGAGGGCATCGCCTTGAACTCGGCCCTGCATGCCAACCACTGAGCACCTGTTTCCGCACGCGGCGATCGGTCACGGCCGACGCCGACGGCGATGGGTCGGCCGACTCCTGTTGCTGGTCATGGTGGCGATGGTGGGCGGCGCCGGCTACTTCGGCTACACCACGTTCACCAAGAACTTTGGTGAGCCAACGTGTCGTGCGACGGCACTGGGAAAGAACGTCACGTTCACCCCAGAGCAGAGCGCCAACGCCGCCACCATCACCGCCATCGCCCTCAAACGCGGGCTGCCAGCACGAGCCGCCACGATCGCCAACGCAACGGCGATCCAGGAGTCAAAACTGCGCAACATCAGGTTTGGCGACCGTGACTCGATCGGGCTGTTCCAGCAACGCCCGAGCCAGGGGTGGGGCACGGTGGCACAGATCCTGGACCCGGTCTATGCGACCAACGCGTTCTACGACGCCCTGATCAAGATCGACGGCTATCAGGCCATGGAGATCACCAAGGTTGCCCAGGCGGTTCAGCGCAGCGGTGCCCCCGAGGCCTACGCCGACCACGAGCAGGAGGGGCGCGTCCTCGCCTCGACCCTCGCCGGCCACTCACCTGGCGGTATCGGTTGCCGGCTCGACGCCGCGACGGCCAGCACTCCCGCGGCAGCGCTGGCGGCTCGTCTGACGGCCGAGCTGGGCGTGACAGCCACGGTCCAAGGTGCCGATGTCCGCGTCACAGGTGGGAATGCACAGGAGGCCTGGGCCGCGGGTTCATGGGCTGTTGCCCATGCCGAAGCCGATGGCATCACCTCGATCACCGTTGGCGACCGCACCTGGTCCCGAACCCGCGGGGACGAGGCATGGTCGTGGCACGCCGCCGACAGCCCCCTTGCGCCGACGGCCGTGAAGGTCACCAGACACTGAGCCACCGACACTGAGCCACCGACACTGAGCCCTATCCACAGAGTGGTTCACCGGCAGCACAAAGCCGCCCCGGGTCCCAGAATCGGGCTCCGGAGCGGCTTGGGCCGAACAGGGTGCTCAGACCGTTACGGTCACAACGGTCGGCTGCTCATCGGCAGGTACTTGCGCTCGGTGGCCCCGATGTAGACCTGCCGCGGGCGGCCGATCTTGGTCTCGGGATCCTGCATCATCTCGCGCCACTGCGCGATCCAGCCGGGCAGACGGCCCATCGCGAACAGAACCGTGAACATCTTGGGCGGGAAGCCCATCGCCTTGTAGATCAGGCCGGTGTAGAAGTCGACGTTCGGGTAGAGCTTGCGCTCGATGAAGTACTCGTCCGAGAGCGCGACCTGCTCGAGCTTGAGAGCGATATCGAGCAGCTCATCGCGGTGGCCGAGCTTCCTCAAGAGCTCGTCGGCGGTCGCGGCCGGCATCGCCGCGCTCTACGGTCCGCTGCACGGCGGCGCCAACGAGGCCGTGCTGCGGATGCTGCGGCGCATC
>JBBQUB010000061.1:0-13226 GCA_038212865.1 Actinomycetales bacterium | reverse complement strand
GAACGAGTCGATTGCGCCGTGCGAGGTGGGGGCCGGCTTGGATCTGGCAACGGAGGGCATGGCGCACAGCGTAGGGCGTCGGCGATGCCTCCTCTCGCGGGGTCAACGCGAAGGATCGTGGATGCCCCAACGACCACGATCCCCCGGTGCGGCCGGCAAAGCCACATAGGCTTGCGGTTGTGATCCCGGATGAGCCCCAACCGCTGGCCGTCGACACCGCCGGAATGCTTCGGATCGGCATCGCCCTCTGGGCGGTTGCCCTGGTGGTCAGCCTGCTCGTGCCCGGGCTGCACGAGGTCGACCGGCAGTGGTGGCCCTGGGCGTGCGTCGCCGGCATAGTGGGCGGCGCGCTGGCACTGCTCTATGTCCGCCGCGGCCGCGGCAACGCAGCAATGGCTCAGCCACAGCCCTGACCCTCGCCTGATCAACCGATCCTGACGGCCGTGGGTTGGGCTACCAGCTGTATTCGACGCCGCTCAGTTCCTCGCTGACCTGCCAGAGCCGCGAGGCCAGCGCAGGATCCTTGGCCAGCGTGCTCAGTCGTGCCGGGCCGACGGGGCCACGGCTCTCTCCCAGCCACCTCGGACCTGTGTAGGAGCCGGGGGCGGCGGCCTCCGCCGCATACAGGGTTGGCCTGGCCCCAGCGGCAGCCGACTGGAGGAGTGCCCTCATTACCCACGGCGCCGCGACCCGGATCACGGCATTGGCGCCCATGCCCTGGCGGTCGACGACCAGACCGGTCGCCGATATCCCCGGGTGTGCCATGGTCGAGGTCAGCGCTGAGCGGTGCGCGGTGGCGCGCCGTTGCAGCTCGGCACCGAACAGAAGGTTGGCCAGCTTGGAGTTGCCATAGGCCGAATCGGGTCGATAGTCGTGCGGCGGGTTGCCATCGAGCACGTCAGCGCGACCGCGGTGGTGGGCCACGGAAGAAACAGTGACGACGCGGGGCGAAACACCTGCCTGCAGAGCCGCCAGCAACAGGCCGGTCAGTGCGAAGTGGCCCAGGTGGTTGGTGCCGAACTGAAGCTCGAAGCCGTCCGGGGTGCCGTACCACCTCCGGGGCGTCATCACTCCAGCGTTGTTGACCAGCAGGTTCAGCGGCCCCTCCCACTCATCCGCGAACCTGCGCACCGAGGACAAGGAGGACAGGTCGAGCTCGGCGACCCGGACCTGCGCACCGGGAGAGTGAACATCAGGACTGCCAACAGCGCTGTGGCTGCTGCGGATCCGCTCTGCGGCCTGCTCGGCGGCCGGGACGTTGCGACACGCCATCGTGACTTCGGCGCCGTGCTGGGCCAGTGCGCGAGCCGTCTCGAAGCCGATGCCGGAGTTGGCTCCGGTGACCACGGCGGTCGTCCCGCTCAGGTCAGGGAGCTCGCCCGCAGTCCAGGTCATGAAAGCACGATGGGCACGGTAGCTGGTTCGATCAGACCAGATCGAAGGCGAAGTCGTCCAGAACCGGCTCTTCGGCAGGCTTGGGGTCCTCGCGGATCAGGTCAACCTCGCTGTGGGCGCCGCAACCGTGGTCATGGCTCACGACGCATCCGTCGGAAGGCGACCACGCGTTGGCGCATACGCCGAAAAAAGAGCGCAGTGCGCCGGCCATCGGAACGAAGAAGCCGCATGATGAGCAGGGCACGGGGGCCTGTTCGGCAACCGGCGAGGTGGGTCCGCGGTCCCCGTCATACCAGCGCTGGGCTGCGTTCTCGCGACCCTCGGCGGACAGAACACGCTTACGACCCAGTCCAAGCTCCCACAAGGCCACGTGGTCGACGTCCTCGTCGCCGGTGGCCTCGGCACCCGGCTCGAGACGCTGGTCGTCCTCGATGTAGGGCAGGACGTCGCCGGCTCCGATATCGCCGGGGGCCACCCGCTGGTCGTACGGCAGCCATTCGGGCGAGAGCAAGGCACCTTCGCCTGGAATCAGGTTGGTCTCGCAGACCGTGGACAACTTGCCGCGGGGAACACGGGCGACAGTGATCGCCCAGCGCCACCCCGGGTAAGCCGTGGCGGTGCAGGCGAAGTAGTGGGTGGCTTGGCGCTCGCCATCCATGACGGCGCCGAGATGCTCACCGACCGTGCCCAACTCGGCGATGCCTTCGGCGGCGATGCGGGCCTGCTCGATCGCTGCGAACAGGACTGCGTCGGCCTTGACCTTCATAGTCTCAGGCGCCCGTCTCGAGCTGCCCGGCAACCCCGTGCAGGACCTTGGCGACCTTGGCCGATGTGGCCTTGTCGGGGTATTTGCCGCGGCGCAACGTGGTGGAGACGCTGTCGAGGAGCTTGATGACGTCCTCCATGATGACCGTCAGGTCCTCGGTCGACGTGCGGTTCTTGGCTGCCACTGAGGCAACGACGGACGGCGCGGGGTCGAGCACCCGAACCGACAGCGCCTGCGCGCCGCGCCGACCCTCGACAACGCCGAACTCCACCCTGGTGCCGCCCTTGAGCGTCGTGACTCCCGCGGGCAACGCGTCAGCATGAAGGAAGACGTCAGCGCCCTCGTCATCGCTGAGAAAGCCGAAGCCCTTCTCGGCGTCGTACCACTTGACCTTGCCTGTAGGCACAGCCCACCTCTTGCTCGTATGTCTGCCGCAGCCCCACATACGGGCAGGACGCGATGGCGCACGTTGCGTTGAACCCAAGGCTAGCCGCTGAGCCAAGAGGTTTTGTCATCACTCCCGAACTGGACCTAGAACGGCCCTGACCCGGTCAGCGCCTCTGGGCCTGTGGGTGGCTTGGCCATACTGGGGCCGATGGCCTCCCCCGCACGTGAACGCCCGTCCCTGGCGTCGTTCTGGAACGACCTGCCGCGCGATGGCAAGTTCCTGCTGTCCACTGTGGCCGTCGAGACACTGGGCACGGGGCTCGTGCTGCCGTTTGGCTTCATCTATCTCAATGAGGTCCGCGGCTTCACGATCGAGACCGCCGGCAGCCTGCTGGCGGTGCCGGCCATCGTCGGTATGGCCGTTGTCGGACCCGCCGGCGCCCTCATCGACCGGCTCGGCGCCCGACGCATCATCCTCGCCGGCATGACGGCGCAGATGCTCGGCAACGTATTGCTCGCCTTCTCCACCACGCCGGTGATGGCCGCGGTGGCTCTGGGCCTGCTCGGCGCGGCGGGTGGCATCTTCTGGCCGGGCTTCAACGCCATGATCGGGGCCGTCGTGCCCTCGGCCATCAGGCAGCGCTACTTCGGGATCAACTTCACCCTGGTCAACCTTGGCATCGGCATCGGGGGCCTGCTGGCGGGGGTCCATCGTGGACGTGCATCGACCGGGCACCTTCGTTGCCATCTATCTGGGGAATGCCCTCAGCTTCCTGGCGCCCCTTGCCGTTCTCCTCGGGCCCCTTCGACAGGTGAGCGGCAAAGTCGACCACCCGGTCAGCGAGACCGACGGCTCACCGGTGCGGGCGTCCTACCTGGACATCCTGCGTGACAAGGCAATGGTGCCCGTCATCGCGCTGACCTTCGTGTCGGCGTTCGTGGGCTACGCGCAGTCGACGGCGGGCTTCACCGCTTATGCACGGCTGGTCGGGGAGGTCTCGACGCGCACCATCGGCTATGCCTTCGCCGCCAACACCGCGACCATCGTCCTGCTGCAGCTGCTGGTGCTTCAGCGCATCGAGGGTCGTCGCCGCACCCGCGTCATCCTCGTCCTGTCCGCGCTCTGGGCCGTGTCCTGGCTGATGACCGGCCTGTCCGGCGTGCTGCCGGGCAGCCCCGTAGCGGCGGTGCTGATCATCGGCGGCAGCGCGGTCTTCGCACTCGGCGAGACCCTGCTCCAGCCGACCATCCCCGCGATCACCAACGACCTGTCGCCGGATCACCTGCGCGGGCGCTACAACGCGGTCATGGCCGGCGCCTTCCAGCTTGCGGCTGTCACCGGGCCAGTGGTGGCCGGGGTGATGCTCGGTGCCCGTTTCAACGTGGCGTTCATCGGCATGCTGATCATCGGCTGCGCCGTCATGGCCCTCATCGCGTTTGCGGTCGAGCGCCGGATCCCCGCACAGGCAAACGGGATCAGGTCCCCGGCGACGGATCTCAGCCGGGGGTGATCCCCCACGACGCCGTGAACTCCTGCCCGGGTTCGATGACGAGCAGGTCGTCGCCGGAGTTGAAGGCGTCGGGGCCGCAGGTCATCGGCTCCACCGCGATGCCACTCGTGCGCCGCGCCGCAGGTGGCAGTGAGTCACCCGTGAATACCTGCAACCACGGGTATGCCGTCGCGTCCGCCCACACGGTGGCCGCGCGACCGCTGGCTTCGTGGGTGAGGCTGACCCGCCAGCGACCGTCCGTGTCGGCAGCAATGTTCGTAAAGGCGGTGTCGAGCGCCGCCTGACCCACCAGTCTCGGCTGACGGAAGTCCTGATCCGTCCCGCCCACGAGAGCCACGCCCGCGGGCAGCAGACGGTCGTCCACCTCGAGCATGGAAGGCGCCGGTATGCCGAGCCGGACCTCGTCCACGCGGTCCTCTCCGACGGTGAGATAGGGGTGCGCGCCAAGGCCGAACGGCGCGGCAGCGGTCCCGACATTGACGGCGCGAGGCGTCACCATCAGACCCTCATCGGTCAGCGAGTAGATGACGAAAAGATCCAGGCTCCACCCCCAGCCCTGTTGTGGACGCAACGGACAGAAGAGGGTAATTGCGTCCTTGACCTGATCCAGGACCGACCAGATGGCCCACCGCGTCAGGCCATGGATCGCGTTGCCGCGGGCCGGCTCCGTCAGGGCGAGCTGGTGGTCCTGGCCGCCGAAGGAGTACCTCCCGTCGCGAATCCGGTTGGGCCACGGGATCAACAGCTGACCGCGTCCGGCCGAACACTGGGCATCCGGCCCGTACCCGGCGAGCACATCCCGACCGCGATAGGCATAGGTGCGGATCCCACCCCCCACCTGCACGACGACCGCTTCATGGTCCCGGTGCCGGATGCTCCACTGCTCGCCACTGGGTAGCGCCCGGGCTTGCGTCAACACGATGAGGGTTGCCCGGCCTAGCTGCTCGGCCCGGCGCCCACAGCCGGTAACGCCATCGTGGTGGTGGCAACCTTGTCGGCAGCGCGGGCCAGGACGAACGCCTGGCCACCCTTGACCAGAGCCGCCCCTCGCGAACTGGTCGCGGCCGTACGTCCGTAGGTGGCCGTGAAGCCATCCGAGCTCTTGATGGTGATCGACGTGGCACTGACCGCTGTGACCTCGCCACGCTGGAACAGCAACGCCTGAACCGAACCATTGACGGTCGCGGTCAACTCACCGTGCAGAGTCCCTCCACCCATGAGGCTCCCGAGCCCACCCAGACCCGGGGCCCGACCGCCCGGCATACGGGGGAGGTTGGGCAGGTCCTGGTCGTCGTTGCTCCTTCCGTTCCCGTTGCCCCTGCCGTTGCCGTCTCCGTTTCCGTTGCCCCTGCCGTTGCCCGGACCGTCCTGGCTCAGGAACTGGCCGTCGTCGCGGTTCCCGAACAGGCCGACCTGATCGTGGTGACGCAGCACGAGAAGGCCCGCAACGCCGAGGCTGACAACCAGCAGGAGAGCGAGAGCTCCGGCAGCGATGCCCAGGCCCCAACGTCCTCCAGAGGTGGACGTGGCCTGATGCCACACGGAGGCCTTGGGCGGGTATGCCCAGGCGGGGCCGGCAGTGGCTCCAACGGGCGGGGTGCCTGGGGCAGCCGGCATCGGCTGGGTCGGCGGGTTTCCTTGCGTGGGTTGCGGTGGTTGCGTGGGCTGGTGCGACGGCTGGCTGGGCGGCTGCACCGGTGGCTGCTCTGACATGGCATTTCCCTTCACTCCGCCCCAGCATCCCTCACCCGCCCGAGAGATGTCGCAGAAGAGCCTGAGTGTTACCTATGAGCTGTGCGCACCGAGGCCGAGGATCTCCGTGGCTTCCGCCCGCATCTCGACCTTGCGGATCTTGCCGGTCACGGTCATCGGGAAATGGTCGACGACGTGGACGTAACGGGGAATCTTGTAGTGCGTAAGTCTGCCTTCGCAGAAGGTGCGAACACCCTCTGCTGTCAACGGTTCTGTACCCGGGCGCATCACCACCCAGGCCATCAGCTCCTCGCCGTACTTCGGGTCGGGGACGCCGATGACCTGGACGTCGGCGATGTCGGGGTGGCTATAGAGGAACTCCTCGATCTCACGCGGATAGACGTTCTCACCTCCCCGGATCACCATGTCCTTGATCCGGCCGACGATCGACAGATAGCCGCCGTCGTCCATCGTGGCCAGGTCGCCGGTGTGCATCCAGCGTGCGGTGTCGACGGCCTCGGCCGTCTTGTCCGGGTCGTTCCAGTAGCCCAACATCACGCTCGGGCCGCGCGTACACAGCTCACCGGGCTCGCCCCGCGCGACGGTTCGGAGTGTGGCCGGGTCGACGACCTTGACCTCTAGATGCGGCATCACCCGGCCAACGGTCTCCGTCCGCCTCGCCAGGTCGTCATCGACCCTGGTCATGGTCGAGACCGGTGAGGTCTCGGTCATCCCGTAGGCGATGGAGACCTCTGACATGTTCATCTCCGCTATCACGCGCTTCATCACCTCGACGGGGCACGGCGAGCCGGCCATGATCCCGGTGCGCAGCGAGGACAGGTCATAGGTAGCGAAGTCGGCGAGTCCCAGCTCGGCAATGAACATCGTGGGGACCCCGTAGAGACTCGTACAGCGTTCCAGCTCAACGGCTTTGAGGGTCGCAGCAGGGTCGAAAGCCGGGGCCGGGATCACCATGCAGGCGCCGTGACTCGTGGCCGCGAGGTTGCCCATGACCATGCCGAAGCAGTGGTAGAACGGCACTGGCAGGCAGATCCGGTCGTGCTCGGTGTAGCCCACGAGCTCGCCGACGAAGAAGCCGTTGTTGAGGATGTTGTGGTGGCTCAGCGTTGCGCCCTTGGGGAACCCCGTCGTGCCCGAGGTGTACTGAATGTTGATGGCGTCGTCGGAGTCGAGCCCCGACATCCGGGCGACCAGCGGGTCCATGGAGTCGCCCGCCCCTGCGGCAACCAGATCGTCCCAGCTGCTCTCGCCGATGTAGACGACCTCTCGCAGATCCGGGCACAGCGGGCGCACGTCATCGATCATGGCCCGGTAGTCGGAGGTCTTGTGCACCACCGCGCTGACAAGCATGCGCAGACCGGACTGCTTGACAACATAGGCGAGCTCGTGGCTGCGATAGGCCGGGTTGACGTTGACCAGCACCGCGCCGACCTTGGCCGTGGCGTACTGCAGAAGGGTCCACTCCGGACAGTTCGGAGACCAGATGCCGATCCTCTCGCCGGCTTCGACGCCAACGGCCAGCAAGCCGAGGGCAAGTGCCGTGACGTCAGCATCGAGCTCGAGGTAGGTCCAGCGGCGGCCGCTGGGCACGTCGACCATGGCCTCGGCGCCAGGAAAGCGCACAACGGTGCGCTCCAGGTTGTCCCCGATCGTGTCGCCGAGCAGCGGCCTCTCGGATGTTCCCGAGCCGTAGGACGGTAGCCCTTGAACGTGCACAGTTCCTCCGCATGGCGAGACGTGGCGTGTGCCCATCCTCGCCACCGACCCGCCGCACGGCAAGCATGAGCTCAGGGCCAACTAACGTATGACGGGTGCCCGCCTCCTCGTCCCGCCCAGCCTCCGCTCTCCGGAGCCTCGCCGACGACGTCCGGGGTCGAAGTGACGACCAGCTCCAGGAGCTGGTCCGCCGTCGACCCGATCTGGCCCGGCCCGCTCCCAGCGACCTGACCTCGCTGGCCGCTCGCGCCAGCACGCGTTCCAGCGTCCAGCGGGCTCTGGACGGACTGGACAGAGGGCATCTGGAGGTTCTTGAGGCGCTCGTTGTCAGCGGCGACCCAGTTGACCTCGACCGAACGGCAACACTTCTCGGCCGGCCGGCCCCATCGCTGGATGGGTTCGTCCAGGACCTTTGGGATCGAGCACTTCTGTGGCGGGGCACTGACGACCAGCACGTCGTGCGGGCGGCCGCTGAGGTCCTAGGCCCGTATCCGGCCGGCCTCGGCCCGCCCATTGCTGACCTGCGCGGTTCGGCCCCGGCGTCATACGCCTCCCCGGAGCTGCTCGACGCGGTCATCGCGGCGGCCCCGCCAGCGGCTCGAAGCATGCTGGAAAAGCTCACCTGGGGGCCTCCCATCGGCACCCTCACACCGGGTGGCCCCCTCGCCGCCGAAGGTGCCTGGCTCTTGTCGCACCAGCTGATCAGCGCGCTGTCCGCCGACCACGTCGCACTGCCCCGCGAGGTTGCCCTGCGGCTGCGCGGGGAACGGCTTCACCGTCAGACCGCGCTGACCGCACCCGACCTGAGCGTCACTGCCCACGAACAGTCCTCAGTGGACGCCGCGGCCGGGGGGCAGGCCTCCGAGCTGCTCGGTCTCGTGGACGAGATCGCGGCAGACTGGGGCCCCCGTCCGCCGCGGGTCCTGCGGGCCGGTGGCCTCTCCGTGCGCGACCTCAAACGGCTCTCCGCAATCCTCGATGTTGATCAGACACATGCCGCCTTCGTCGTAGAGATTGCCTATGCCGCAGACCTGTTAGCCGACGATGCGTCATTGGAGCCCGTCTGGGCACCAACACCGGGCTATGACGAGTGGCAGCAACGACCTTCCGCGCGCCGTTGGGTCCGGCTCGGCCGGGCCTGGCTGGCGTCGGGTCGAGCACCGCACCTGGTGGGCACAATCCCGTCGGGCGGAGGCAGCGCCGTCAATGCGCTCAGCGCGGATGTCGTCTATCCGCCGACGCGTCAGCTGCGAGGCGATGTACTGGCCGAGCTGGCCGCCCTGCCCGAAGGCCAGGCACCGGACCTGGTCGCCCTAGCTGACCGCATCCGCTGGCGCAGACCGATGCGTCGGGCCGAGATCATCCAAGCAGTCACTGCGGCTGTTCTCCGTGAGGCCGAGTGGCTTGGGATCACCGGGCGCGGAGCACTCAGCACAGCGGGGCGCCTTCTGTTCAACGCGACGTCGGACCCGTCCGCTGCGGAAGAGGCAGTCAGCACCCACCTGCCGTCACCGGTCGAGCACGTCCTCTTGCAGGCGGATCTCACGGCGGTGGCCCCGGGTCGGCTCGAGGGCAGCATCGCGCAGTTCATGCGCCTGGTATCCGATGTCGAGTCACGAGGCGGCGCAACGGTCTACCGCTTCTCCCCCGAGAGTGTCCGCCGAGCATTGGACGCCGGGTGGTCGTCGGCGCAGGTCCTCACCGCGCTGCGGGATGCCAGCCGCACACCGGTCCCCCAGCCACTGGAATACCTCGTTGGCGACATCGCGCGGCGCCACGGCCAGACCAGAGTGGGTTCCGTCTCGGCCTACATCCGCAGCGACAACTCTGCCGTGCTGGACACCATGCTGGCCGACCGCGAGCTCGCCGCCCTTCAACTGAGGCGGCTTGCGCCCACCGTGGTGGTGTCACCCGCAAACAGAGCAGTCGTCCTGGAGATGCTGCGCGAGAACGGTTTCGCGCCAGTTGCCGAGAAGATGGACGGCGCGGTCATGGTCGCACCCATCTCACACCACCGCACGCCCGCCCGGCGTCACTCGGCCTCACCGACGCTCACCTCTGTTGTCGATGACGAGTCGACCCAGACCCTTGTCGCCGCTCTGCGCGCCGGAGAGGAGTCTGCCGAATACGAGCGGGCGCGCCAGCAGTCACAGCCCGGACCCCGGCTGCCGTCCACGGAGCCAGCGGTCGCGCTCGCCCTCGTTCGCGAGGCGTCGGCCGACAGTCTCGGCCTCTGGATCGGCTATGCCGATGCAGACGGACGAGTGACACGAATACTTTTCTACCCCAAGCGAATCGAGGGTGGACGCGCCTATGGGTCGGTCGAAGGGTCCAATGTCGAACGGGCCTTCTCGATACACCGGATCACCGGGGCGGCACTCAGCTGACTCAAGACTCCGCATGCACTAGTCGGGCTGGTAGGTCTCTCCGGCAACGGCTTTCGCGCCAGCCTTCTCCAGCCGCCCGACCACCAGCTCGGCGCTGGCCGCACTGATCCCCGACACGACGACCACCGGCGCTTCCCGCGCGAGGTTGCTGGCGGAGATGACGTCGAGCCCGGTCGCCTGACGAATGACGCCCATGACCTGAAGCGGTCTGGCTCCGATCAGCTGAAGGACCACATGGAACTCTCCCGGCTCGGTCAGCGCGGCCGACGCCCGACCGGGCTTGCGCAACATGGCCTCCGCCCGCCGTTGCAGGAGTCCCTTCAGCCCTTTGGCCGACGTGGCGCCGTTCGGCGTCAGACCGCTTCGGGTCGGGTCGTCTGACGCCGGGTCGCTCGGTATCTCGTCAGGCATCACTACCTGCCAGGGCTTTGACGACTCTCGATGGCGAGGGCCGGCCAAGATGCCCGGCCATCCAGACACTGGTCTGCACCAACGCCTCGAGGTCAACCCCCGTCTGGATCCCCAGGCCGTCCAGGGCCCAGACGAGGTCCTCCGTCGCAAGGTTGCCGGTCGCGCTCTTCGCATAGGGGCAGCCCCCCAGACCACCGGTTGCGGCGTCGACCACCGTCACGCCGTGAGCGAGAGCGGCCAGGGTGTTGGCAAGCGCCTGTCCATAGGTGTCGTGGAAGTGCACTCCGATGCGATCGGGCTCGATGCCCTTGGTGGCCAACGCATCCAACAGTGTGTGAACGTGCCCTGTGGTGCCGGTGCCAATGGTGTCGCCCAGACTGAGCTGGTCACAGCCGAGGTCCATGATCCGGGACGCGACGTCCACGACCTGGTCAATGGGGACCGCCCCTTCCCAAGGGTCGCCGAAGCACATCGAGACGTAGGCGCGGACCCACAGGCCCTGAGCGCGGGCTCGCTGAACGACCGGGGCGAACATGGCGATGGACTCCGGCACGGAACGGTTCAGGTTCTTGCGGGCGAAGGTCTCGGTCGCGCTCCCGAAGATCGCGATCGCCTGGACACCCTGCGCCAGCGCTGCGTCCAGACCGCGCTCGTTCGGCACCAGGACCGGTCGGGTAGGACCGCGGCCGACCTCACCGAGCAGATCGAGCAACTCCGCTGAGTCGGCGAGCTGGGGGACCCAGGCTGGCGGCACGAACGACGTCGTCTCAACGGTTTCCAGCCCGGCGGCCACCAGTCGTCGGATGAACTCGGCCTTGATCTCCACCGGGACTACGGCCCTCTCGTTCTGAAGTCCGTCCCGCGGTCCAACCTCATAGATGGTGACCCGTCCGGGCATACCGGCCTGGGGAACATGTTGCGGTCCTCGCATTGGCTTCCTCCTGCTCACGGCACCCATCGTGTCAGGAAGCGCCGTCGCGTCACCTCAGGCTCTGAGCCCCATCGGTGACCGGCTAGTTGATACGTTGTCATCCACCGCCCGCGAACGGGTCGGACGAAACGGGAGAGTGAGCATGAGCGAGCCGACCAGCGACGGCAACCAGAAGCCCGACCCTGACCCGCAGCCTGGAGCCCAGCAGGGCCAGGGCGAGAACCAGGAACAGACCTCGGGATCGGTTTACAGCGACCCGACCGCACCAGTCTGGGCCGACCCCACTGCGCCCATCCCCGCGCCGGCACCCCAGGCACCCCAGGAGTCGGCCCAGGACACCCCGCCACCGCCTCCTGTGCCCCCGGCTCCTCCGGGAGGCGCCTACCCGCCATACGGCACGCAACCAGGGGCAGCGCCGCAGCCGCCCCCGCCTCCCGCGCCACCGATGAGCAACCCCTATGCGCAACAGCCTCCGGCCACGCCGTCCCCGTGGTCCCCTCAACCAGCCGATCCGTACGGCCAGCCAACGGGTCAGTCCGGCCAGCCGTACCCAGGCCAGCCGTACCCCGCATACGGCCAGTCACCTTATGCGACCGGCGCGCGGACCAACACGTCTGCCATCATCCTGACAATCCTTTCGGCCCTGAGCCTCTGGAACGTCCTGGCCGCCGCCCCGCTGGTGCTCGGCATCATCGCCCTTACCAAGAACTCAACGGACCCAACGGGGTCACGTCGCTTCACCAAGATCGGCTGGATAACCTTCGTTGCGGTCTGGGTGCTGGTGATCGTGGTCCTCGTCGGCCTCATCGCCCTCGGCGCCGCTTTCTCGAGCAACCCGTCAACCTTCGATAACGGCTTCTGACCCACGTCACGTTCGCGGGGTGGGAACACTCCCACTCGCGTTCGCGTTGACGGACACACCATGGCCGACGGACCCCTGATCGTTCAGAGCGACAAAACCCTCCTGCTCGAGGTCGACCACGCTGACGCCGAGGCCGCGCGGCGAGCGATCGCACCCTTCGCCGAGCTGGAGCGCGCACCCGAGCACGTCCACACCTATCGCCTGACTCCGCTCGGCCTGTGGAACGCCCGCGCCGCCGGGCACGACGCAGAGCAGGTGGTCAACGCCCTCATCACCTACAGCCGCTATCCCGTGCCACACGCGCTTCTCGTGGACGTCGCCGACACGATGGACCGCTACGGGCGGCTGACCCTGGAGAAGGACGGTGACCAGCTCATCCTTCGCAGCACCGACCGCCCGGTGCTTGAGGAAGTGCTGCGGCACAAGAAGATCCAGCCTCTTCTGGGCGAGCGGCTGGACGACTCAAGCGTCCTGGTGCACCCATCGGAGCGCGGCCAGCTCAAACAACAGCTGCTCAAGATCGGCTGGCCGGCCGAGGACCTCGCTGGCTACGTCAACGGCGAGGCGCACCCGATCTCGCTCGTCCAGGACGGCTGGGCACTGCGTCCGTATCAACAGCAGGCGGTCGACGGTTTCTGGCACGGCGGCTCAGGCGTCGTGGTCCTGCCGTGCGGCGCCGGCAAGACCCTGGTCGGCACCGGCGCAATGGCCCAGGCCGGCGCCACCACCCTGATCCTGGTCACCAACACCGTCGCCGCCCGTCAGTGGCGCGACGAACTGCTCAAGCGGACCAGCCTCACCGAGGACGAGATCGGCGAGTACTCCGGTGCCCGCAAGGAGATCCGACCGGTCACCATCGCGACCTACCAGGTGCTGACGACCAGGCGCAAAGGCGTCTACACCCACCTCGACCTGCTCGACGCCCGCGACTGGGGACTGATCATCTACGACGAGGTTCACCTGCTACCGGCGCCGATCTTCCGAATGACCGCCGACCTACAGGCTCGCCGGCGACTGGGTCTGACGGCCACGCTGGTCCGCGAGGACGGGCGTGAAGCCGACGTCTTCAGCCTGATCGGACCCAAGCGTTTCGACGCACCCTGGAAGGACATTGAGGCCCAGGGCTACATCGCGCCTGCCGACTGCG
>JBBQUB010000060.1:0-13415 GCA_038212865.1 Actinomycetales bacterium | reverse complement strand
GGCCTCACCGACCTCGACGGCGAGCTGCTCAACCAGCGCATCGAGCCGTTGGACATCTCCGCAGGGCCTGAGGCGACGCTGGACCAGATCGAGCAGCTGTTCGACGAGCTCCTCGATGCCCGGCCAGGGTCGGCCACGCCTTTGTGGGGCGTCGGTGTCGGGCTTCCGGGACCGGTGGAGTTCTCGCGCGGCCGTCCGATAGCGCCGCCGATCATGCCGGGGTGGGACGCCTACCCCGTCCGGGACCGGCTTGCCGCCCGCTATGCCGCCCCTGCCTGGCTGGACAACGACGTGAACGTCCTCGCGCTCGGCGAGCTCCGCGCCGGCATCGGCCGCGGCGTGCAGGACCTGCTCTATGTCAAGGTCGGGACAGGCATCGGGGCAGGCCTGATCTCCGGGGGGCGCTTGCACCGAGGAGCGCAGGGCGCCGCCGGCGACATCGGCCACGTGCCAGTTCTCGACGACGACAGCGTCCTCTGCCGGTGCGGGAACACCGGTTGTCTGGAAGCCGTCGCCGGCGGCTTCGCCCTGGCGCGCGACGGTCTGGTGGCCGCACAGTCCGGGCGCAGCCGGCTACTGGCCGAGGTTCTCGAGGCCACCGGCGTGCTCACCACTGAGGACGTCATACGGGCCGCTGCGCTTGGCGACCAGACGAGCCTGGGTCTGCTGACGCGCGCGGGTCGACTCGTCGGACGGACGCTCGCGACGCTCGTGAACTTCTACAACCCCTCACTTGTGGTCATGGGCGGACAGATCAGCGGGGCCGACGAGGCGTTCCTGGGTGAGCTGCGGCGCACCGTGTATGGGCGCTCGACGCCCTTGGCCACTCGGGACCTGCGCATCAAGACCTCGCCGCTCGGCGACAGGGCCGGTCTGCTGGGTGCCGCGTTCCTCGTCGCCGACGAGCTGTTCGCGCGCGACTGCCTCGGCCTGTGGATCTCGGACGGCTCACCGTCTGGCCGACCGGACCTGTCGACGGTGCAAGGGGCGGCTTAACCACCCGTGCGCTGCGCTGTTGGGTCATTGGCTGACCAACACCTGATGGGCGAGAGCAAGCACGATCGGCACCACCGTCGTCAGGACGAAGGCTGGCAGGAAGGCAAGCCCGAGGGGCAGCACGATCCGGATGCCCAGGGTCGCTGTGGCCAGCTCGAGCCGCTGCTGCTCTGTTCGGCGCATCTCCTCGGCGGCGCGGACCAGAAGGTCAGCCGGCGGCACGCCAGCGGTGGACGCCATCCGCAGCGCCCTTGCTGCCGGCTGCCAGGCCGACGGGATACTCGTCCAGGCCGTTTCGTCCTCGACGCCCCATCGATGGGCCGCTGCGACGGTCTGCAGATGCAGACCGAGCGGGCCCCCGACCCGAGAGGCCACGGCTTCCATCGCTTCGACGAGACCAACACCTCCGCGCAAGGTCAGGGCGAGCAGGTCGACGATCCCAGCCACCTCAGCGACGGGCACGACCGTTCTCGTGGGACCGGCCACCGCGGGTGCGTCGGCGTGGTCGGTCGCATCGCCCAACGCCCGTCGACCAAGGGCAAAACCGTGGTCCGACGCCGCGCTCGGCCACGCCAGCACCGCAGCCGCTGTCAGCAACACGACCGCGAGGCTCATGCGATCACCGGGCCGCGGGCTACGGCTCGGATCAACCGGCGTACCCACCAGCGACCCAAGCACGCCAGGCACAGCCCCAGCACGAGGCTGCCCTGTGTGAGCCGGGAGCCGGCATAGAGCTCGCCCGGCCCGATCCCCAGCATCAGCGCCATCATGGGGCCACCGATCGGCAGCACAGTCAACACGTTCACCGTCGCCTTGGCTCCAGCCACGGCAGCGGCCAGCCGTCGCTCATGGGCGATTCGAGCCTCTAGCAGCCCGGCCGTGGTGCGAACTGCTTGGGCGAGCGGGGCGCCCATGTCCTCTGTCAGCGACCAGGCGTGTGCCAGCAAGAACAGCTCAGCCGAGCCCGCCGACTCGGCAGCCTCGCGCCACAGGGGGCCAAGCGACGCTCCGTCCGCCGCTGCCGACGCCATCGATTGTGCCAATTGGGACAAGGGGTCAGCCTCGCCAGGGGTGGACCTGGCGTCAGAAGCGATCCTCAACGCCGCAGCTGGCGTCATCCCCGCCTCGAGAGCCGGGACGAGAGCCTCCAGCAGGGCGAGCAGGTCAGGGGTGCTCACGTCGGCGACGCGACGGCCCGGCCGCCAGCGACGCGCACGTGCCCATGCCAACCCGGGCCGGGAGGGTCGGACACGAACCGATGGCGACGACCCGGGCAGAATCGCCAACCGGCGCCGGCCGAAGTGTTGCGGCCAGAGCAGGACCCCAAACGCCGCGAGCAAACCCACCGCCAGGCTCACGGGACCAGGCCCGGATCGAGATCCAGCAACTGGGCCAGGGCGGGCCACGCCATACCGACCACCGTCTCCCCATCAGCGCCCCTTGTGAGCGCCGACCTCACCTCGGGTCTGCCGTCCGCTCCTTGGGCGAGGACGGCCATGGTGTCCACGAACCGACGCCCGCAGCTGCGACGCACATGCACGACCACCTGAACCGCACTGAGCAGCTGTGCATGCACCGCAGTGGGCACCAGCCCTGCCAACGCGCCCAGTGCCTCAAAGCGGGCCACAACGTCGGCACCGGTGTTGGCGTGCAACGTGCTGCACCCGCCCTCATGACCGGTGTTGAGCGCAGCCAGCATCTCACGCACCTCGGCACCGCGAACTTCACCCACGACGAGCCGGTCCGGACGCATCCGCAACGACTGGCGCACGAGGGACGTCAGCCCGATCTCGCCGCGGCCTTCGACGTTGGCCGGGCGCGCCTGCAGTCGCACGACATGTGGGTGGGTGATAGCCAGCTCGCGCACATCCTCGACGATGACGAGCCGCTCGCTGACGTCGACCTCGCCGAGCAACGCGCCCAGGAGCGTGGTCTTGCCGCTGCCGGTGCCGCCGCTGACCACGAAGGAGCAGCGCCTGCTCACCAAGGCCTGGAGCACGCGCAGCCAGCCGGCACTGAACGTCCCCCATCGAGCCAGCTCGACCAGGCTCGGCGCCACCCGGCGCGGAACCCGCAAGCTGATGTGCGACCCCTCTACGGCGATTGGCGGGAGCACGGCGTGCAGTCGCACTCCTCCCGGGAGCATCCCGTCGACATACGGACTGGTGTCATCGAGGCGGCGACCGGCGATCCCGGCCAGGCGCACGGCGAGTCGGCGCACTGCCGGCTCGTCGCCGACCTCGCAGTCGGTGCGGGTCAGGCCATCGCCGCGATCGACCCACACGCCTGAGCCGGCATTGACCAGGACATCAGTGACCAGTGGGTCGGCCAGCAACGACTCCAGCGGGCCGGCCCCCAAGACCTGAGCGGCAAGCTCGAGGCGGGCACGCAGGGCACCGGTCTCGCCCAGGACGACAGAGTCACCGTCGAGAACCTGCGCCACCAACCCCGGCGTCGGCGCCCGGCCCGCCCTGATCTGGGCCCACACCGTGGGTGATGCGCTCACGAGGCGACCCGCCCGGCACCGACCAAGCACTGGGCCAGCACCTGGTCAGCAACAGCCGCCAGCGCGCCTTTGCCAGAGGACCCTGGTGGTATGCCGTGCAGCACGTCGGCCGCCAGCGACGGCTCCTCCCGGACCGTCGCGAGCAGGGGCAGGTCCAACGCACCCGCGACCGTGTCGGCAAAATGACTGCCCTTCCCGCTGGTGCGCAGGCAGAGCCAGACGTCGGGGCAGGCGCGGATCAGGTGTTCGGCGACTGCGCTCGCGCCTGCCAGATCGCAGATTCCCGACCCGGCAAGCAGGACCATCGAGTCGACCCAGGGCGCCAGCGCGGCAAAGACCTCGTGATCGGGGCGCGGGAGGTCGACCACGACCAGGTCTGCCGCGAGGCTGAGCGAGTGGAGCACCTCGTGCACGATCTCGGCGCTGAGCTGGACGTCACGTGCGCGGTCGAACGAGAGCACAGCAACGCCATCAACGGTCGGCAGCCGCCGCAGCAGCTCAGGACCGTCGATGCGACCCCTGGCCCTGGTCAGATCAGGCCAGCGCACCCCCTGCTCCTGTTCGATGCCGAGGGTCACGTCCAGTCCCCCGCCGAGCCGGTCGCCGTCCACGCAGACCGCACGCAGACCGCCCTGCGCTCCCCGAACCGCGATGGCCGCCGTGAGCACCGACGTGCCGACGCCGCCGGACCCGCCGACCACTCCGATGATGTGTGCCGTTGTCATGCCACCACCGTGGTCCGACCCCATCCGCCGGGCCAGAGCCGCCACCAACCTGTGGACGGCGGGACGGGACCGTCGGAGGCTGTGGATAACCCACCCGCCGGAAACGGGGACGGCCCCCGACGGGGGACATCGGGGGCCGTCGACGCGCCAAGCTCCGGGGGGGAGGAACTGGTGCGCCAGCACACTCAACCCCGTGGGGGAGTGTGCACTCCAATAGTGGTGCCTTGGGGGGCATGAGTGCAACTAACGCACAGCTCGGCCAGGAAAAAGAATGATGGCACCCCGCGAACGGGGTGCCATCTCATCGCGAGACTCGCGGGTTACCAAGCGTGAATCTATTTTTGTTGCAGCGGGACAAGCCCGCCACGAACTGTCCATCAGTGGACTGCCCGCGCGTGGGTGCCCGTTTGTCTCGCGATGGTCGTCGGGCTCTCGCCCGTCGGCTCTCCCCTTGTCTACTCGCTTTCAGCGCCAAACGGAAGCCTTGACTTTTACGACATATCGGAGACGCAATACCGCCGTTCGACTGGCGATTCGCGACTCAGGTGAGGCGACCGGCGAGGACCGCGTCCGCTATCCGGCCGCCCTCCTGCGCTCCTGCCACGATGGCCCGGGCGCAGTGCGTGATCCACAGTGCGACACCTTGGGCCGACCCCGAGCCGTATGCCGCGAGCGCACCGAGGTAGGACGCCGCGCCCTCGGCGCCGTGTCCCACCTCCGCCACCGCCACCCCCGTCGGGTCGAGCCCGCTTGCCTGGACGACGGCTCGCTCCATCGCCCTGGCGACCAGCCCGTTGCCACGGACGAAGGGCCGGACGGTCGCGATCTCGGCATGCACCACCGCTGCCACGACGACCGCAGGGGCGACGTTGGCACCGAGCAAGAGCTGCACGATTCCTGAAAGCCGTTGCCTGACAACGACTTCGTCGGGCGCTGGGCCGAGATCCGAGAACTCGCGCGAGACTTCACCGGCCTGTCGAGGACGCCCAACCTGCGACTCGGGCAGCAAGTGACCAGCGGCCGCGACGTGGATCCGGGCGAGAGCCTGGGACGGTGCCGTCACGACCATTGCGCGGATGTGCTCGGTCTCGGCAGTGGCCTGCACTGCACCTCGCAACAGATCTTCGAGCGGGTCCGGGTGCTCCGGCCATGCCGTGGCGCCACGCATGAGGTCACGAACCACGTCCACGTCCATCTCGGCGCCGTCCAGTGCAGCACTCGCACGGGCACCCCGAACCCGCGACTCGGCTGCCGCTTCAGGGATTCGACGCCGCAGCGCCTGATGCCAGCGCAGCTCGGTGCAGGCCTGCCGCGCAGCCTCGGTGGCCTCGGGCACACCCGGTAGCGCCGACAGTGCGTCGAGGGAACCAGCAAGGGTGGACACGCCTGGCAGCCTAGAGTTCGCCACGTGCCCCGTGCCACAGGCCTACCCACATTGTTGATCGTCGTCACCACGGCCATCGCCCTGATGACGCTGGCCTGGACCGCCATGAGATCTGCGCGGCGTCGACGTGAGCTCGGGTCCCCGGTCGACCGCGCGACCTACGACACCCTTCACACGGCGTCGCTGGCCTCGCAGCACTTGGGCGACGGACTGACGCCGCAGGGCGCATCCAAGGCAGCCAAACATCTGCGCGCCATGTTGGGCACCGAAGCAATCGCCTTGTGCGACAACGCTTCCACCCTCGCCTGGGACGGCGCGGGGGCCCACCACCGAGAGCAGGTATGGCGGCACGCCAGCGAGGTTCTCGCGTCCGGTCGCACCGTGGTACTCGTTGCCAAGGACGTCGCCTGCGGCGACCCAGACTGCCCCATCCGGACCGCGGTGCTGGCCCCCGTGATCTCAGATGAGCACGTCGTGGCCGCGCTGGCTGCGTACGGGCCTGCTGCCTCCGCCGGCCTGGCTAGAGCGACCGAGGAGGTGGCCGGGTGGGTCTCGACGCAGGTCGAGCTAGCCGATCTGGGACGCCAGCGGACCCGCGCCATGGAGGCCGAGCTGCGAGCGCTCAGGGCCCAGATCAGTCCGCATTTCATCTACAACTCGCTGGCCGCCATCGCCTCGTTCGTCCGTACCGACCCTGACCGGGCCCGCGAGCTGCTCCTCGAGTTCGCCGACTTCACCCGCTACTCCTTCCGGCGAGGCGGCGCTTTCACCACGTTGGCCGATGAGCTGGGGAACATCGAGCGCTACCTGGTGCTGGAGCAGGCTCGCTTCGGGGACCGGCTGCAGATCTCGCTGCTGGTAGCGCCCGAGGTTTTGTCAGTTGCAGTGCCATTCCTGGCGATCCAGCCCCTCGTTGAGAACGCGGTCCGGCACGGCCTCGAGTCCAAGGAGGGAGTCGGGCACATCAGCATCACGGCCAGCGACCAGGGTCCCGAGGCCGAGATCGTGGTCGAGGACGATGGGATCGGCTCCGACCCAGAGGTGATGCGCCGGATCCTGGCCGGGGATCAGGACAGCGACAGCGACAGCGTCGGCCTGGGCAACGTCGACGGGCGGCTGCGCCAGGTCTACGGCGACGACTATGGCCTGGTGGTCGAGACGGCTCCGGGAGCGGGCACCAAGGTGACATTCCGGGTGCCCAAGTTCGCACCCGGCATACGCCCGTCGACGTAGTCTCGAGGCCATGTCAGAACCGAGCGCGCCCACGACCGGTCTGCGGGCCCTGGTCGTTGATGACGAGCCCCCGACGCTTTCGGAGTTGACCTACCTGCTGCGCCAGGACGATCGGATCGGCGACATCAGGACCGCATCCAACGGCGCCGACGCGCTGCGGGCGCTCGACTCCGCTCCCGTCGACGTGTTGTTCTGCGACATCAAGATGCCGGGTCTGGACGGCATAGAGCTGGCGCGGGTCCTGGCGCGTTTCGTCGACCGGCCCCAGGTGGTCTTCGTGACCGCCTACGACGAACATGCCGTCGATGCCTTCGAGGTGCGCGCCACCGACTACGTCATGAAACCGGTCCGGGCCGCACGGTTGTCGGAAGCGGTACGACGCGTGGTCGCCGCGATGGCCGCGGCAACGGCTGCCGGCTCGCCTGGTGTGCCGCTGGCCGACGAGACGATCCCGGTGGGACTGGGCGGGGTGACGACGTTCATCAAGCGCTCTCAGGTCCGGTTCGCCCAGGCACAGGGCGACTATGCCCGCTTGCACACGGCTACCGGGTCACACCTTGTGCGCACTTCCCTCACGGTTCTCGAAGAGCGTTGGGCCGAGGCTGGATTCGTGCGCATCCACCGCAGCACATTGGTGGCTCTTCCCTACATCGACGCTGTGCTCACCTCCCACGGGAGCTGCAAGATCCGGCTCGGCGACGTCGAGCTGCAGGTGAGCCGGCGGCACCTGCGCCAGCTGCGCGACCGGCTCTCCTGGTCCAGCGGTGCAACCACCTCGCCACCCGCCCCTGCCTCGCCGCCCTCGACACCCTGATGACAGGTACGGCGAACGAGCCACCCGGACCCCGGAAGCGGGTACGGGTCACATCCCCCCGGATGAGCGCACCTCGTCGGGGACCGGTGCGCCCGCTCACGATGGACATCGACGAGCAGACCCGCCTGGGCGAGCTGTACATGGCTGCTCTGGTCCGGGCGCAGTGGCGGCTGTCGATGAAGGTGCTGGCGTCCGGGACAGTGATGATCGGCGGGCTCCCCCTGATGTTTCTCCTTGTGCCTGCCACAGTTGCCGCCCACGTCGGCCCGATCCCCTTGCCCTGGCTGATCCTCGGCGTGCTCGTCTACCCGGCCGTCTGGCTCACAGGGCAGTTCTACGTACGGCGCAGTGAGCAGATCGAGCGCGAGTTCACCGAGCTCGTGGGGCGACGGTGACCGGCCGGTGAACAGCTCGCTCGGCATCACCGCCATCAGCATGGTGTGCTTGGTGACCTTGGCCATCGGCGCCTTCGGATTTCGGCTCTCCAGGACGACCAGCGACTTCTACGTGGCGAGCCGGATGGTCACACCTTCCTGGAACGCGTCAGCGATCGGCGGCGAGTACCTTTCTGCTGCTTCATTTCTCGGGGTGGCCGGCCTGATCTACTCCCTCGGCGCAGACATGCTGTGGCTGCCCGTCGGCTACACGGTCGGCTATCTCGTCCTTTTGCTGCTGGTGGCAGCGCCGCTGCGGCGTTCCGGCGCATACACGCTCCCCGACTTCGCGGAGACGCGCCTTGAGAGTGTCGCGGTCCGCAGGCTCTGTTCGGTGCTCGTTCTGTGCATCGGTTGGCTCTACCTCCTTCCGCAGTTCAAGGGAGCGGGGCTGGCGCTGCACACCATCAGCGGAGCACCAGCCTGGGTCGGAAGCCTCATCGTGGCGGTCGTGGTCGTGACCAACGTCGTCGGCGGCGGGATGCGGTCTATCACCCTCGTGCAGGCCGTTCAGTACTGGATCAAGGTGACGGCCATCAGCGTCCCCGCGTTCGTCCTCCTGTCTTGGTGGCTGCGCAACGGCCAGCCGATTCCTGATGTGCCAGCATCACCACCTGGCCATGAGTGGTCGCGCCCGCTGGGCGGATTCGGCGGGGTGGAGCACCCCGTGTATGCCACGTACAGCACGCTGCTGGCGCTGTGCTTCGGGACCATGGGGCTTCCCCACGTGCTGGCCCGCTTCTATACAAATCCGAACGGTGGAGCCGCACGACGCACGACCTTGGTGGTGCTCGCGCTGCTCGGACTCTTCTATGTCTTCCCCCCGCTCTACGGCTCCTTCGCGCGCATCTACCTCCCGCAGCTCCCGGCGGGAACATCCCCGGACTCGGTCACCTTGTTGCTCCCCGTCGCAGTCATTCCGGGACTGGCCGGCCAGCTCATGTCCGCGCTGCTCGCCGGAGGTGCCTTCGCAGCATTCCTGTCCACCGCCTCGGGTTTGACGATCTCGGTTGCCGGGGTTGTCGACCAGGACCTGATCCGCGGTCGCTTCCGCAGGTTCACCGGCGGTGACGCGCGTGCGGTCAACAGCTTCCGGATCGCTGCCATCGCCGGAGTGATCGTCCCTTTCGGACTGTCGCTAGCCGCTCGTGATCTCGGGCTGGCCGACACCGTGGGGCTGGCCTTCGCCATCGCTGCGTCGACCTTCTGCCCGCTGCTCATCCTGGGCATCTGGTGGCGACGCCTGTCCACAACAGGTGCAGCCGCCGGACTAGTCGTCGGCGGCACCCTGGCAACTGCGGCGGTCCTGCTGACGATCTCCGGGCAGGCGCAGGGCGGCTGGGCCGGCGCTTTGCTTGCCCAGCCTGCGGCCTGGACGCTACCGATCACCTTCGCCGTCATGGCGGTGGTGTCCGTCGCAACGCCCACGCGCATCCCACGAGGGACGGCCCGGACCATGGTGCGCCTGCATGCCCCCGAGGCACTCAGCGCCGTACCCGGTGAACCACGTCCTTGAGCCGTGAACGGCCATAGCCACTCGGCGCGCAAACTGACCGCCGGGCGCGTCCGCGACCCCCACACAGCCAGCCCGGCGGCCCGGTGGCCGCATCGAGCGCTAAGGTCCTGACCGTCAGGCTCCCACGCTCCTACCGTAGGAGACCCCGGGCGGTGTTGCGCCCTCGAGAAAGGACTGTCATGGCACAGGTTTCGACTCTCCAACCCTCTCCCCCGATCACGCCGGCACCGTCGTTCGGCGCCCACATCGCCGACCCGGGACCGCTCGGCCTGGCGGGTTTTGCCCTGACCACGTTCATGCTCAGCACATTCAACGCTGGACTACTCCCGAAGTCTGCCGAGGTCGCCATGCTCGGGGTAGCCCTGTTCTATGGCGGCATCGCTCAGCTGTTCGCCGGAATGTGGGAGTTCGCCAAGGGCAACACGTTCGGGGCCTTGGCGTTCAGCTCGTACGGCGCGTTCTGGATGTCGCTGTGGTACCTCATCGTGCACTCGGGCCTGGCAAAGGCCGACTCGGCCAAGGGTGTCGGCATCTTCTTGCTCGCCTGGACCATCTTCACGCTCTATATGACGGTCGTCGCCGCCCGGATCACCGGATTGCTGTTCACCCTGTTCGCCGTTCTGCTGCTGACCTTCGCGTTCCTGACGGTCGGTGCCTTCGCCGCCGCCCCCGCCATCACCCACATCGGCGGATACCTCGGCCTGATCACCGCTTTCGTGGCGTGGTACGCCTCCTTCGCCGGCGTCATGAACGGCACCGTGAAGCGGCCGGTTCTGCCGACCTGGCCGCGGTAACCAGCCAGTGAGGGGCAAACGCAGCTGAATCTGGATTCATCCCTTGTCGTGAGGGGCCTGGTGTCAACCCACCGGGCCCCTCTCGCGTGTTTACGGTGTCCGGAAGGAGGACATCATGAACATCAACCGTCGCCCAACAGGCTTGGCTCGCCCGCTCGCCCGCTCGCCCGCTCGCCCGCTCGTCCTCGCCCTCGCCTTCGTCGACCTATAACCCTGCCAGTGGTCGCGAGCTGGTCAACGTGACCGGCTTCTCGGCCTTCCGGCAGATCGCTTCCGGCGGCTCCTTCGAGGGATACACCACCGTCGCCCTGGGCGTGCGCGCGCGGCTCCCGATGCGGGCCTTCATCCTCGACGGCCCCGGAGTCCGTAGTCGCCTCGTGGTCGACGTCGCCCCCCAATGGTGAGGTGAGCCAGCGGCATACAGTCCTGGCATGGACCTCATCCCCCGCCCCTACGGGCACCCTGACGTCATGGCACTGACCAACGACGCGCAGGCTTTCTACCGCAAGCTCTATGGCGGCCCGGGCGACGAGAGCCCCGTGCGGGCAGCCGACTTCGAGGCACCCAGAGGACACTTCGTGGTCGGCTACGTCGAGGGTGTCCCGGTCGCCATGGGTGGGTGGCGACGGCTCGGGGATCGGCCCGGCCTCCCCTCCCCGAACGCCGCAGAGATCAAGCGGATGTATGTCGCTGCCGACGCCCGCGGACGAGGCCTGTCGCGGATCGTCCTGGCAGAGGTCGAAACCAGTGCCCGCGCCGCCGGCGTCGACTGGCTGGTCCTTGAGACCGGACAGCCGCAGGTGAGCGCGGTCGGGCTCTACCGCGCGTCCGGCTACACCGAGGTCGACGGCACGCCCTACGGCCACTACCTCGACGCACCCGATGTCGTCCACCTCGGCAGGTCACTGGTCTGAGCCGGCTTCGTGCCTGCCCGACGACCGCTCATCGCCGCAAGTGCCCCGCCGGACGCCCGAAGGCCCCGCTGGCCTTGATGCGCGAGTGATTACCCGGTTAGGTAAGCCGTAACACCCGCCTGTCTTCTGGAGGACTGCTGTGGCCAACGAAACCCTTGAGAACCTGTCCCACGAAGACCGCGAGTTCCCGCCGAGTCCGGAGTTTGCTGCGCAGGCCAACGGCCAGGCGTCGCTCTACGACGAAGCCGACAAGGACCACGAAGGGTTCTGGGCCGAACAGGCGCGGTCCTACCTGACGTGGAGCAAGGACTTCGACCAGACCCTCGACTGGAGCGATGCCCCGTTCGCCAAGTGGTTCGTCGGCGGCGAGCTGAACGCGTCATACAACTGCGTCGACCGCCACGTCGAGGCCGGCAAGGGTGACAAGGTCGCCATCCACTTCGTCGGTGAGCCCGGTGACACCAAGGACATCACCTACGCCGACCTGTACCGCGACGTGCAGAAGGCGGCCAACGCGCTGCAGGACCTGGGAGTCACCAAAGGGGACCGGGTGGCCATCTACCTGCCGATGATCCCCGAGGCGGCCATCGCGATGCTCGCCTGTGCCCGCATCGGCGCGCCACACTCGGTCGTCTTCGGTGGGTTCTCCGCCGAAGCCCTGCGTTCCCGCATTGCCGACGCCGGCGCCAAGGTCGTCATCACCGCTGACGGCGGATATCGCCGTGGCAACCCCTCGGCGCTCAAGCCGATGGTCGATGACTCCGTGTCGGGCGAGAGCACCATCGAGAAGGTGCTCGTGGTCAGGCGCACAGGCCAGGAGGTCGCCTGGGACGACCAGCGTGACGTCTGGTGGCACGACGCCCTGGATCGTGCCGCGGACACGCACGAGGCCATCGGCCACGACAGTGAGCACCCGTTGTTCATCCTCTACACCTCGGGCACCACTGGTGCGCCCAAGGGCATCTTGCACACCACCGGCGGCTATCTCACCCAGTGCGCCTACACCAATGCCGTGGTGCATGACGTCCACCCAGATACCGACGTGTTCTGGTGCACCGCCGACGTCGGGTGGGTGACCGGGCACAGCTACATCGTCTACGGACCGCTGGCCAACGGCGCGACCCAGGTGATGTACGAAGGCACCCCCGACACCCCGCACCAGGGTCGCTTGTGGGAGATCATCGAGCAGCAGAAGGTGAGCGTCTTCTACACGGCACCGACCGCGATCCGGACCTTCATGAAGTGGGGTGAGGAGATCCCCGCAAAGTTCAACCTCAAGTCGTTGCGTCTGCTGGGCTCGGTCGGCGAACCGATCAACCCCGAGGCCTGGATGTGGTACCGCCGCGTGATCGGTAGCGACCAGGCGCCGATCGTCGACACGTGGTGGCAGACCGAGACGGGCGCGATCATGATCAGCCCGTTGCCTGGTGTCACGACGACCAAACCGGGGTCGGCCCAGATCGCTGTTCCGGGGATCGGCGTTGACGTCGTCGACGACGTCGGAGAGCCAGTGCCCAACGGCTCCGGCGGCTATCTCGTCCTGACCAAGCCGTGGCCCGCGATGTTGCGCGGCATCTGGGGCGACCCGCAGCGGTTCAAGGAGACCTACTGGTCCCGCTTCCCCGGTCTCTACTTCGCCGGCGACGGCGCCAAGAAGGACGAGGACGGCAACCTCTGGCTGCTCGGCCGGGTCGACGACGTCATGAACGTCTCCGGACACCGGCTCTCGACCACCGAGATCGAGTCGGCCCTGGTCTCCCATCCCAAGGTGGCCGAGGCCGCGGTGGTCGGCGCCGCGGACGACATGACCGGTCAGGCGCCCTGCGCGTTCGTCATCTTGCGCAGCGGTAGCGAAGAAGGAACCGACATCGTCAAGGAGCTACGCGACCACGTGGCCAAGGAGATCGGCCCGATCGCCAAGCCGCGCCAGATCATGGTGGTCTCCGAGCTGCCCAAGACCCGCTCGGGCAAGATCATGCGCCGCCTGCTCAAGGACATCGCCGAGAACCGCGAGGTCGGCGACGTCACCACCCTGGCCGACTCGAACGTGATGGAGCTGATCAAGACCGGCCTCACGTCGACCTCCTCAGGCGAGTAGC
>JBBQUB010000059.1:0-13571 GCA_038212865.1 Actinomycetales bacterium | reverse complement strand
GAACTGCAGCTTGCCGCCGAACCCACCGCCGACGTCTGGGGCAATCACCCGGATCTTGCTCTCCGGGATGCCCAGCACCAGGGCGAGGAAGATGCGGACGAAGTGCGGCACCTGGGTGGACGTCCATACAGTGAGCTGCTGCCCGGTGGGGTCGACCAGAATCGATCGCGGCTCCATGAACGCAGGGATCAGCCGCTGCTGACGGTAGGTCCGTTCGATGACCACTCCACCCTCACGTGCCTTGGCGATCTCCTCGTCGACATCGGTGCCGGTGCCCGCCTGGCCCGAGTCATAGACCCAGGTTGCCGAGACGTTGGTGCCCAGTTCGGGATGCGCGTATGGCGCGCCCGCCACCGCCGTCTCCAGGTCCAGGACCACGGGGAGGTCCTCGTAGTCCACGTCGACCAGCTCGATCGCATCCCTGGCCTCACCAGGGCTACGGGCCACGACGACGGCGACCACCTCACCGGCGAACGAAACGTGATCCACAGCAACCGCAGGGTGATTCGGGGCCTTCTGGTCAGCGGTGATGGGCCAGGCGGTGGGCAGGCTGCCCTGTTTGTCAGCCAGATCGGCGCCGGTCAGCACCGCGACCACACCAGGGGAGGCCTTCGCCGCATCGGTGTTGACCGCGGTGATCCGCGCGTGTGCGACCGGACTGCGGACCATGCCCAGGTGGAGCATGCCGGACACAGAGAGGTTGTCGGTGAACTTGGTGCGGCCGGTGATGAGGCGCTGGTCCTCCTTGCGTCGCCGCGCCTTGCCGATCTCGGGTCCTGTTGAGTCGGCAGCACGCTCGTCGACATCGGTCATGACGAGGCTCCGGTCGCTGCCGACCCCGCCCCGGCGGAGGTGCCCGCCACCAGCTGAACGGCCTTGACGATGTTCTGGTAGCCAGTGCAGCGGCACAGGTTACCCTCGAGACCTTCGCGGATCTCGGTCTCGGAAGGGTTGGCGTTGTTGTTGAGCAGGTCGATCGAGGACATGATCATGCCGGGCGTGCAGAAACCGCACTGGAGCGCGTGGCACTCGTGAAAGGCCGCTTGCATGGGATGCAGGACGCCGTCCTGAGCAAGCCCTTCGATGGTGGTGACCTCGTGGCCGTCGGCCTGAACCGCCAGCATCGTGCAGGACTTGACGCTGTGGCCGTCGAGGTGCACGGTGCACGCCCCACAGTTGGTCGTGTCACATCCGATGACCGTGCCGGTCTTGCCGACCTGCTCGCGGAGGTACTGGACGAGCAGGGTGCGATTCTCGACCTCGTCGGAATACGCAACACCGTCCACAATGACGCTGATTCGGGTCATTCCTTGGCCTACCCTCCACAGTCGCCGGCGGATCGGGCTCCCGACCGAACGCGGCGACCTCGCGCAGCGGAGCGTGCGGCAAGCCAACCGTGGTCTGACCTGAGACACAAGGGCTGGCAGCGAACACTTCAGTTCACGAAACCCCCGTATCGGCCGATGTCGGGTCATGCTGTTCGTGGTGGATGCGCCCATCCATCCGGGCCAGGCGCCCACCGCCCCCGCCCCACCGCAGGGCGATGATCTCGGCGGCGATCGAGACGGCCGTCTCCTCGGGGGTCCGCGCGCCGAGGTCGAGCCCGATCGGGCTGGACAGACGGACCACCTCCTGATCACTGAGCCCTGCCGCGCGCAGCCGCTTGGTCAGATCGGCATGAGTGCGTCGCGACCCCATGGCCCCGATGTATGCCACCTCCGGCAGACGCAGCGCAACCTCCAGCAGCGGAACGTCGAACTTGGGGTCGTGGGTGAGCACGCACATCACGGTGCGGGGGTCGATGGCCCCGGCCGCCACCTGTTCACTGAGGTAGCGGTGCGGCCATGCAACCACGACCTCATGGGCGTCGGGGAACCGCGAAACCGTAGCAAAGACCGGCCGAGCATCGCACACCGTCACTCGATAGCCGAGGAACGCCCCGAGCCTGGCCACCGCCGCCGCAAAGTCGATCGCACCGAAGACAAGCATCCGCGGCTTGGGCGCATAGGCGGCGCAGAAGACGCGCATGCCCTCCCCCCTGCGCTGGCCCTCCGGACCGTAGGTGAGCAGCTCGCTGCGGCCGCTGGCCAACAGCCCCCGAGCATCATCGGCAATCGCGGACTGCGCCCGCTCGGACCCCAGGTTGCCCTCGAGCCGTATGGCGTCGCCCTCGGGCCGCACGACCAGTCGCCTACCCAGCCAGGCGGGATCCGGGTGTTCGACGACGGTCACCACGGCAACCGGGCGCCCCCCTTCGATGTCCTTCGCCACAGCGCCAAGCTGCGGGAAGGTCTCCTGTGACACCTTCTCCACGAAGACATCCAGGATGCCGCCACAGGTCAGGCCCACCGCGAACGCATCCTCATCGCTGACGCCGTAGCGCTGGAGCACCGGGCGGCCGTCGGCCACCACCTGCTCGGCCAGCTCATAGACCGCGCCCTCGACACAACCGCCGGAGACCGAACCCACGGCGCTCTTGTCCGGGCCGACCAGCATGGAAGCACCAGCCGGCCGTGGGGCCGAGCGCCAGGTCCCGACAACGGTGCCGACGCCGGTCGTCTTACCGTCGCGCCACCAGGCCATCAGCTCAGGCAGCACCTCACGCATGTGACACCACCTTCAGCAGCGAAGCGAACGACGCGAGCGAGTGCCCGGCCACCAGTTGGTCAACGTGCGGAAGCACCGCGGCGATACCGCCCTGGACCGGTTGGTATCCAGCTTTTCCGCGATGCGGGTTCATCCACACGACGGTATGGGCGAGCCGTTGCAGATGTGCGACCTGCTCACCGAGCATTCGCGGGTCGCCTCGCTCCCAACCATCTGAAGCGATGACGATCACCGAACCACGCGCCATACCGCGTTGCCCCCATCGCCTGGTGAACGCTCGGATCGACTCTCCGAGCCGGGTGCCGCCAGACCAGTCCGGGACGCTGCGACCCGCCGCCTTGAGCGCCTCCTCGGGATCACGAACCCTCAGCGCCGTTGTCACCCGCGTCAGGCGCGTGCCGATGGTGAAGACCTCGACCCGTCCGGGCACCGCTTGGAGCATCCGGTGGCCCAGGCGGAGCAGCGAGTCGGCATAGGGCTCCATCGACCCGGACACGTCGACCAGGAGCACGATCCGGCGCGCCCTGGATCTGGGGCGGCGGTGACGCAGCTGCCCGGGCTCCCCTGCCCGCCGGAGCTGTTCGCGCAGCGTCCGCCGCGGGTCGATCTCGCCGCGATGGGCCGGCCCTCGTCGAGGGCTGCGTCGACGCGGAGGATCCACCCGCAGTCCAGCGAACAACGTTGCCAGCGAACGGCGTTCGGCCGGCGACAACGCGGCGATGTCGCGGTGCCGCAGCACCTCGTTCGAGCTCGCCAGGGCTTTGACCATCTGGTCCTCGCCCTCACCGGCTCCCGACGCCTCGGGCACCAACGATGCCCGCTGGACCGATCGGGTCGCGGGCTCACCGCGCACTCGGGCCGGGCCCTCATCGGAGAACCATGCACCGAACGCCGCGCGATAACGTTCGAGGTCCTCCTGCGAGGAGCACAGCGTCGCGCAGCCGGCCCAGAAGACCCCCTGACGATCGCCCGCGTCGGCAAACGACGCTGCGCGCAGGAAGGCATGGGTGCGGTCCGAGGTGACGGCAACGCCGCTATGCCGGACCGTCCGGGTGAACGCCACCAGCATCTCGTCAGGCGCCGGGCCAGCGCCGCCCACCAAAGTGGCTGCCACGGTGCTCATCCGGCCAGGATCCGGTCCAGTGAGTCCCGCACCCGGTCTGCGTCCTCGCGGTATTTCAGCACGGCCCCAAGCGTGGCGCTGGCGGTCTCGAGGTCGAGGTGGTCGCGCCCGAGCTGGTGCAGGGCCTGCGCCCAGTCCAACGTCTCAGCCACTCCCGGGGGCTTGAGCAGGTCGCCCGAAGCGCGCATCCGCTGCACCGCGCGGGCCACCTGTTCGGCCAGCCGCTGAGAGACCTCGGGCAGCCGGGTTCGCACAATCTCCACCTCTCGGGCCAATCCGGGGTGGTCGATCCAGTGATAGAGGCAGCGACGTTTGAGCGCGTCGTGGAGCTCACGGGTCCGGTTCGACGTCAGGACGACCACCGGCGGCTTCTCGGCCCGGACCACTCCGTACTCCGGGATAGTCACCTGGTTGGTCGAGAGCACCTCGAGCAGGAACGCCTCGAACTCGTCATCGGCACGGTCGATCTCGTCGATCAACAGGACAGCGTTCTGCTCGCGAAGCGCCCGCAGGATGGGCCGGTCGAGCAGGAACCGGTCGGCGAACAGCGAGGCCTCCAGCGCCTCGGTGTCCACGCTGTCGGTCGACTGGCTCGTCGCCTCGACAGCCCTCAGGTGCAGGATCTGGCGCGGGAAGTCCCAGTCATAGAGGGCTTGGCTGGCGTCGATGCCCTCGTAGCACTGGAGCCGGATCAGTGGGGCGTCGAGCACGATGGCCAGGGCCTCGGCGAGAGCCGTCTTGCCGGTGCCCGGCTCGCCCTCGAGCAGGAGCGGCCGTTGCATGGCCAGGGCGAGGTAGGTGATCGTGGACAGGCCCTCGTCCGGCAGGTAGCCGGTCTCGCGCAGCCGCGTTGAGACGTCTTGTGCTGACTCCGGTTGCTGGGCCATGACCCAACATTAAGGGACCGACCTCACCGACGTCTCAACCCTGAGGATCTGGCCCGGGCCGCGGGGACAGCGTCGGGGAGAAGTCCTCGCCGAGCTGCTCGAACGCCTGACGGGCGAAGATCTGCTGCTGCGTGACGGTCCGCTCGGAGCGGCCGCGCCCGACGAAGCTGACAGCCCAGTGCAACAACGTCGTCACCCGGTGTTTGAACCCGATGAGGTAGAAGAGGTGGACGCCGAGCCACAACAGCCAGGCCGCGAAGCCGCTGAGCCTGACCCTGCCGATGCTGGCGACCGCACTGAAGCGCGAGATCGTCGCCATGCTGCCCTTGTCGTGGTAGGCGAAGGGTTGACCGTCAGGCTTGCCGGCCAGCCGGGCCTCGATCTGCCGTGCCGCATATCGCCCACCCTGGATCGCGACCTGAGACACCCCTGGCAGCCCGTTCAGCGCGATCATGTCCCCCACCACAAAGACCTCGGGATGCCCAGGCAGGGTCAGGTCTGGCTCAACCTCAATGCGCCCCGCACGGTCCAGTCCTGCGCCCGACTGCCCGGCGAGCAAGGCACCCAGAGGGCTGGCCGAGACGCCGGCTGCCCACACCTTGCAGACGGCCTCGATCCGGCGACGGCCCTTGGCATCCTCGACGTCGATCCCGGTGGCGTCGACACCGACGACCATGGCTCCGAGCTGCACCTCCACGCCGATCTCGTCCAGCCTGGCCTGCGCCTTGGCACCGAGCCGGTCTCCGAACGAGCCCAGCACCGACGGCGCCGCGTCCAGCAGGATCACCCGTGCCCGCGCAGGGTCGATGCGCCGGAAGTCGTGACGCAGGGTGCGGTGCGAGAGCTCGGCAATCTGCCCGGCCATCTCCACCCCGGTCGGCCCCGCGCCCACCACCACGAACGTCATCAGCCGGGCGCGCTGTGCCTGGTCCTCGACCAGCTCGGCCATCTCAAAGCTGCCGAAGATGCGCCCGCGAAGCTCGAGAGCGTCGTCGATGCTCTTCATCCCAGGCGCAAACCGAGCGAACTGGTCGTTGCCGAAGTACGACTGGCTGGACCCCGCGGCGACGATGAGCGAGTCGTATGCCGTCACCATCGTCAGGTCCAGCACCGCGGACGTCACCGTCCGCGTGGCGAGGTCGATATCAGTGACCTCGCCGAGCTGCACGCGTGAATTGCGTTGACGTCTAAGGATTTCGCGAGTCGAAGGGGCGATTTCTCCCTCGGACAAGATCCCCGTCGCGACCTGGTACAGGAGCGGCTGGAACAGGTGATGCGTGGTTTTGGCAATGAGAGTGACGTCGACGTCGGCCTGCTTGAGTGCTTGGGTTGCGAACAGCCCGCCGAACCCGGACCCGATCACCACGACCTGGTGTCGGTGTTCCGCGACCGTCCCTTGCGAAGAGCTCACGAAGACACCCTAAGCCGCGCCAGCACTGAGACCAGAGCGATCAGGGCAACGGCGTTAACCGCCAGGATCAGCCAGATCGCCAGGGTCATCCCCCGGTCGTACGCCAGCCCGAGGGCGGCACCCGCCGCCAAGAGCCCGAAGCCCCGAACCAGGGCCAACCAGCCAAAAGCGATGGACCTCTCAGCAGGGACGACGAGCTCGGTGACCACGGCCTTGACAGTCGAGTCCATCACGCCGTGGACAAGCCCCCACACCGACACGCCGACCCATACGAGCAGCGCGTTCTGGGTGAACGCGATGGCTGCCACGCCGGCTGCGACGGGCACGACAAGCAGGACCCGGGGTCCAAGCCGGTCGTAGAACCGTCCCATCAGCAGCCCGCTGAGGCCGTCGACAAACATCGCCAGTGCGAACAACAAGGGCACCTGTGCGGCCGAGAGCAAGTGCTGTTTCTGGGCATGGAAAGCCAAGAGCGGAAACGAGGCAATCCCCAATGACAGCAAGCCGATTGTGCCGATGTACTGCCAGAGCAGCAGGGGTAGACGAACCCGGGTGTTCCCGTCGCCGTCACCCGGCAGAGCCTGCTTCGGAGCCGCCGGCGCCGACACGTCAACCTCATAAGCCAGTGGGTCCGGCACGCGATGGCGGAGCCAGAACAGCAGTGCCAGCACCACGACACCGGGGACGATGAGGACACCGAAAGCCAGGGGGTAGTCCTCAACATGCTGGGACAGCACGAGAGCCAGCAACAGCGGCCCCGCCATGGCGCCTGCCTGGTCCATCGCCTGATGAACCCCGAATGCCGTCCCCCGGCCGGTCTGCGTGGATGCATAGGACAACAGCGTGTCTTTGGCGGGTGAGCGCACCGCCTTGCCCAGCCGCTCCGTGCCATAGAGGACCAGTGCTGGGGCGATCATGTTGGTCGCGCCGATCAGGGGAACGCTGAGCACTGTGAGCGCATAACCGGTGATGGTCCACGTCCAGTAGTGCTGGCTGCGGTGGACGAGGTATCCGGACACCACCCGAAGGCCGTAGCCGATGAACTCCCCTGCGCCAGCAACGACTCCGACAATCGTCGCCGAAGCCCCCAGGGTCGCGAGGTAGGGCCCGATGATGCTACGCGCGCCCTCGTAGACCATGTCGGCGAACAGGCTGACCAGGCCGAAGCAGAGGACGAAATACCACGGCCGCAACTGCGGCCGCCCAGGGTCAGCTGTGATCGCGCTCAAGTGGCTGGCCGGCTGCCCGCCCAAGGGTTCGGCGCTGGATGCGGAGGTCGTCGCGGATGCCGTACGGCACCGGCAGATGCCGAGCGTCCAGCTCGGCGGTATAGGCCTCGAGCGCGCGCAACAGGCGGGTCCGGATGCCTTCGACGACGCTCGGGGTACCAAGCGGCGCACGACGGGCCACAACCATCGCGGCTCGGGCACTGGTGACCTCTTGGAACAGCGCCAGCAGGGGATCGGACCCCACTGACGGATACGCGGCGCTGGGATGAGTCATGTATGGCTCTGTCTCTGTTGGTCGCGGACCGACGTCGCCGACGATCATGCCGATGATGTCGAGGGTACCCGGCCTCCGGGCACGCGGCGGGCTTCTGCAACATCTGGCCGGCCAAAAAGGAACGAGACCGGACGTTCCGGGCGACAGCTATGCGAGCTCGGCGGCTTCGCGCAGACTTTGTGCTGTATTGGCGCCGGTCATCGCCTGGCATTCGGCGATGCTGCCGGCAAGCAGGTCCACCAGCCGCTGTTCGACATCCGGTGCGCAGGCCAGTGCAATTCCTTCAACGGCGATATTCAAGATGTGCGGCGCGGTCTGTGCGCGGAAGGTCCGTGGCGATACTCGCAGCCCGCCCGAGAAACACCTGGCCCAGGCTTCAGCCTCAGGAACTCTGTCCAGGACCTGACGACTCTGCGGGCTCAACGAGTCACGGTCACGGTCGTCGAGCTCGGCCAGGACGCGCTCACAGGCCACCACTGCGGTGGCCAGGACATTCTGCCGCGGCGCGGAGGCGATCGGCAGAGCCGACAATGCCGCACGCAGGGCGATTGCGGCATCCACGTGGAGGTCGTCGCTGGTCAGACCGATGACCGACGGGATCAGGGGAACCAGCTGGGGGCGCAACCGATCGCTCACGGTGTCGTTGACGAGCCGGGCCAGGTTGGCGAGCAGCGGGTGGGTGCACGCCGGATGGTCACTCCAGCGTTCGCCCGCAAGGAAAGAGGCCATTTCCATGAAGCAGGCGCCTCGGCGCGCGTTCCGGTGCTTGCCACGCGACAGGACCGGCATCAACTCTGGCGTGCTGACAGTGCGCATCATGCTGTCCTCCCGAACATCCAAGGCTTGAATCTTCATAGTCTGCGCCGCAATCGTCATTTGCGCCATCCCCAGCCGTTAGGTCGGGGCGCTCGTCTGATCCGGTTCGTCGCGTTCGTCCCGCTCGGCCCACATCAGCAGGGTGTCCAGCGCGAACACGGCGTCATCGATGCCCTCGTGCAGGTCCCCCAACAGGGCAAAGCGACCTGGGACCGTCTCGATGGTGAAGTCCTGCGGCAGGACGTCTTCGACTTCCCCCCAGGTGATCGGGGTCGACACGGTCGCTTCGGGCACGCCGCGCACCGAGTAGGCACTGGCAATCGTGTGGTCCCGGGCGTTCTGGTTGTAGTCGACGAACACCGCCCGCGGATCGCGATCCTTTCGCCACCATGTCGTGGTCGCGTCCTGCGGGGCACGGTGTTCCACCTCACGCGCGAAGGCGAGCGCAGCCCGGCGTACATCTGCGAAGCCCCACCGCGGCTCGATCCGCACGTAGACGTGCAGGCCGGACCCGCCCGAGGTCTTTGGCCACCCCACGGCACCCAGCTCGTCCAGCACTTCGTGCGCGACGCCGGCAACTCGGCGAACCGTGTCAAAGTCACACTCGGGCATCGGGTCCAGGTCGATTCGCCACTCGTCGGGCCGCTCGGTGTCGGAGCGCCGGGAGTTCCATGGGTGGAACTCGACCGTGGACATCTGCACCGCCCAGATGACGCTGGCCAGCTCGGTGACGCACAGCTCGTCGGCATGGCGGTTGTAGCGGGGAAAGCTGACCCGGACGGTCTCGAGCCATGGCGGAGCACCATGGGGCAACCGCTTCTGGTGAACCTTTTCGCCGCTGACGCCCTCCGGGAAACGGTGCATCATGCAGGGCCGCTCGCGCAGCGCGCGCACGATTCCCTCTCCCACGCTGAGGTAGTAGCGGGCAAGGTCGAGCTTGGTCTCCCCCCTGGCTGAGAAGTAGACCCGGTCGGGATTGGAGATCCGCACCGTGCGGTCACCGATCTCCAGCTCGATCGATGGTGACTTGCTTCCCGTGGCCGCCATGGCCACAAACCTAGCTAGTGCAGGAGGTGCTGGACGGCTTGAACGGCAGTCCATCCTGCCGGATGGTCCGCGAGCATCTTGGCAACGCCGTCCAGATCCGCTCCCAGTGTGACGATGGGCGGCTCCTGGTATCCGTCGCGGCGAGTCTGCCCGAACCCGACCGTGGCCGTCAGCCCGTTGCACAGGCACTTGCGACCGACGGTGTCCTCGAGCGCCCCGCCCTTGCGGACATAGGCGTCAGCGGGCTCGGCCGCGCAGCGGTAGCCAAGAGAGCCAGGCTCGCGCTCGTACGGGACTCGAAGGTAGCTCAGGTCGCACAGTCGCGGCCGTTCGGCATAGGTGTCCGCCTCGGACATGGTCCCCGTCAGAGACGCCACCTTGAAAGGGAATCCCGTCGGTGAGGCCAGCGGGTCGGTGCGAACCCTGAGTGCTCCGGACCCCAGCTGGGTGAGCATCTCCAGGCGCAGCGAGGGCGTCAGCCCTGACTCGGCACAGAAGGCGAACAGCGTGCCCACCTGCACCCCTGCGGCACCTGCCGAGCGCGCTCGGCGGACCGCGGCGGCATCGGTGTAGCCGCCGGCCAGCCAGAACGGCAACCCGACCGCGGCGACCTTGGCCAGGTCCGCTTCATCACGGGGACCGAAGACCGGCTGCCCGTCGTCATCCAGAACCGGGCGCCCGCGCGCCGGAGCGTTGTGCCCCCCGGCTCGCGGTCCCTCGACGATGAAACCGTCCGGCCGGGTCGAGTCCTCACGAGCAAGGTAGGCGGCCAGCACGTGCGCGGAGACGATCGCGAGGAAGATCGGTCGCCGCAGGGGAGCCAGCCCGCCGCCGGTGAGAGCTTCAGGGTCCAGCCCGACCGCGTAGTCCAGGGTGCCCCCGGTCACGTCCAGGCTCAGCGAGCACGGCTCATGCACGGCCAGCTTGTTCAGGAGCTGGGGAATCTCCGCGGGGATACCTGCTCCCATGAGCACGTAGTCCACACTCGCGAGCATCGCCCCGTACGCCGCGCTCGGCGTGGCCATCTGGACCTTCTCCAGGAAGTTGATCCCCACCACCCCGTCGTGACCCTCCTTGGCCAGCCACACCTCGGCGAAGTAGGACACGGCGGACAGCTCGAGACAGGCGGTGCTGGGGCTCAGGTTCAGCTTGGGGACGGGCTTGTACATCTGGCCGGGGGCCCTGCCCCCTTCGCTGAAGTACCGGTCCAACACCCTCTGCGCCATCGCTGGCGCCGGAAAGTGCGCAAGGGCGCGCCGCACATCGCCGTCCACGTCCCCGTCCTGCAGACGCCGGGCGATCACGACATCGAGAGCGGTTCCCGAGACCACGCCGAGCTGACCGGTCTGGGACACGGCCCGAGCCAGCTTCCACGATGAGACGGCAACACCCATGCCGCCCTGGATGACGACCGGCCAGGACCCGTCAGCGGACGGGGATGGGCGGGTGGATTGACCACTCGTCGTCAGGGGCATGCGTGGAACCTCCAGAAGAACCCTACGGAAACGTAACTTACTTTACCGTAGGTTAGCCGATCGCAGAGCACCGGCGGTTGGGACCTAGGTCCTGAACTCTGAAGAGGGCAAGCGCACTGTCCCCAGGAGTCGGCTACTCGACCAGTACCACCCGCAGGGTTCTCGGGCCGTGGACGCCGTGGACCCGGATCAGCTCGATATCAACGGTGGCGCTGGGGCCGCTGACCCAGGTAAGAGGTCGGCCGGCGCTCACCGAGGCGCTCAGCCTCGCGACCGCCTCCGGAACATCGCCGACGATCTGGTCGGCGCCGACGACGCAGACGTGCAGATCCGGAACCAGCGTCAGGGCGCGCCTGCCCTGGCCTTCGGTGTGGTCCAGCACTATCGTCCCGGTGATCGCGATCCCGACCACCGCACTGGTGACGACGGCGTCGACGGCATCGAGCTCGGCCGAGCTCAACGCCGGCTCGTCCTGGACGATGTCGACCTTGTCGGGCAGCCACGACGTGTTGAGGCCGGCTGGGACGACGACCCTGCGCGCACCCATGAGGCTCTCGGCGACAGCTGCCGCAACTCCCTCGGGGTTCGTGCGGATCACGGTGGCCTTGTAGTCCTCGACGCGCTCCACGAACATGCCCACAGGATCAGCCAGCTCGCGGGTGTGGGCATAGTCCCGGCGGATGCCGTGATCGCCGTCCGCGGTCGACCGACCTTGCAGGGCTGCGGCATTCGCGGAGCGCACCCGGCGCAGAATCTCCTCGCGCGCTTTCATGCCTGCTTCCTTCCTTGGCGAGAGGTATGGGGAGGTGACCCGGCATCGCCGCGGCCGCCGCCGGTGCGCGTCCACCAGGCACGGAATGACTCCCTCGGCGGGGTGGGGAGGTCCCGGGCATCGGTCCAGCGGCTCATCGGCGCCGGCAGCCGCCCGATCAATCCGTGTCGTCCGATCACCAGGCCCGACAGTCCGGCCAGCTTCTGCCCGAGCCCCAGTCTCCCGCCCTTCCCGAGCGTCCAGGATGCTCCGGTCATCGCGGCCTGCAACGCTCCGGGCACTCCTCCTCGATGCGAGTCGACAACCTTTGAGCGCAGGTGAATCAGCACCTCGGGGATGTTGATGCGCACCGGGCACACCTCGTAGCAGGCACCGCAGAGGCTGGAGGCGAAGGGCAGCGCATCGGTCGCCTTGCTCGTCCCGACGCCACGCAGCATCGGTGTCAGGATCGCTCCGATCGGCCCGGGATAGATGGAGCCGTATGCGTGCCCGCCGGTCCGCTCGTAGACCGGACAGATGTTGAGGCAAGCAGAGCACCGGATACAGCGAAGGGCCTGGCGACCCACCGCGTCGGCGAGCACCTTGGTTCGCCCGTTGTCCAGGAGGACGACATGCACCTCCTGCGGGCCGTCGCCAGGCGTGACACCGGTCCAGGTCGAGGTGTACGGGTTCATCCGCTCACCAGTGGCCGAGCGGGGCAGCAGCTGGGCGAAGACCTCGAAGTCGGCCCAGGTCGGAACGATCTTCTCGATGCCCACCACGGAGATGAGGACCTCGGGCAGCGTGAGGCACATCCGTCCGTTTCCCTCGCTCTCCACGACGACCAGGGTGCCGGTGTCGGCGACCATGAAGTTGGCACCGGACACGGCAACCTTGGCCCGCAGGAACTTCTCGCGAAGGTGGCGGCGGGCAGCCCCGGCCAGCTCGGCCGGCTCGTCGGACAGGTCGTCCTCAGCGGGGCGGCCGACCTTGCCCATCTCGCGCATGAAGATCTCGCGCACCTCGGAGCGGTATCTGTGGATGGCCGGCACAAGGATGTGGCTCGGCAGGTCATGCCCGAGCTGAACGATCAGCTCGGCCAGGTCGGTCTCCCAGACCGAGATCCCTGCCGCCTCCATCGCCGCGTTGAGCTCGATCTCGCCGGTCGCCATGGACTTGACCTTGACGACCTCCTCGACCTTGTGACGGCGGGCGATGTCGATGACGATCTGGTTGGCCTCCGCGCCGTCCCGGGCCCAGTGCACCGTTGCCCCTGCTTTGGTCAGGGACTTCTCAAGCTGCTCGAGATAGCGGCCCATGTTGGCCAGGACGTCGTCCTTGATGTCAGCGCCGGCCTCCCGCAGCTGTTCGAAGTCGTCAAGCTCCTCGACGACACGGACGCGCTTGGTTCGGATGGTCTGCGTCGCGTGGCGCATGTTGCCGCGCAGCTGACTGTTGGCCAGTGCCTCCTTGGCCGCGATGGGGAACGGCGGGATACCCAAGAAGGTGGGAGCGGTGCTCATGCGACGGCCTCCGTCGAGGCGAGGATCTCGGCCAGGTGCATGGTGCGGATCCCCGCTCGTTGGCGGGTCAGCAGGCCGCCGATGTGCATCAGGCAAGAGCTGTCCCCGGTGACCAGCACCTCGGCGCCTGTCTCGCGAACGTGGCGGGCCTTGTCCGAGCCCATCGCCACCGACACATCGGGGTTCTTCATGGAGAAGGTGCCACCGAACCCGCAGCACTCGTCCGCCGAAGGCAGGTCGATCACCGTGATCCCGCGCACCGCCCGAAGGAGCTGCTCGGGCCGGTCCCCGACTCCCAGCACCCGTTTGGCGTGGCAGTTGGGGTGAAAGGTGACGCTGTGCGGGAAGTACGCCCCGACGTCCACCACCTTGAGCACGTCGACCAGGAACTCGCTGAGGTCGTAGACGTGCGGCGTGAGCGCCTCGAC